>CAYGOW010000062.1:5237-13024 GCA_964351425.1 uncultured Roseivirgaceae bacterium | reverse complement strand
TATTATGACGGCAAAAAGATAGCAAGCCGGAAGATTTATGTCGATGGAGATGAATCTGGCGTCTGGACAAGTTATTATCCTAACGGACAGCTGGCGGAATGGAGTTATTATGAGGGAGGATGGCAGGACAGCACCTATTATCAGTTCTTTGAAAACGGGAAACTGGCAGCCCAGGGGCAATATGAAAACGGGCTCCGGATCGGAAATTGGCAGTTTTTTAATGATAAAGGCGTTCTTGTGGAAGAAGGGAAGTATCGAAACGGCGAACAAATTGACCGGTGGTATACTTATTACGATAATGGCAAACTACGGATGATCGGAGCCTTTGATGACGGGATGGAAGACGGTCTGTGGGGGTTGTTTCATCCTAATGGGCAATTAATGCAGGAAGAAGAATGGAGGGACGGAAAGCTCTGGAATATCAGCCCCTATATTACGGCCAATGGGGATACACTACCTCCCGGGACGCTTGAGAATGGGGAAGGTGCGAAAATAAACTATTATAGTTCGGGAAAGAAAGAGATATATTGCGAATTCAGTAACGGAGTCCCCGATGGTTCCTGGGTCTATTATTTTGAGGATGGGTCAATTGCCGAGTCCGGAAATTTCAAGTTTGGCGTGAAAGATGGCCCCTGGATTTACAATTACGAAAATGGTCGCCGGGAATCGGAAGGCGATTATAAAGGGGGAGAAAAAGTAGGTACCTGGACTTACTACAATATACGTGGCGATGTACGCGAACGGATAACACATACACAGGAGACGACGAATACCATAGAATGAAACGAGTTACCATTGTACTTGGCGTAATCATTGCGATAATCGCCATTGCGTTTGTAGGATTGCGAATTTATACAAAATCCTTCAGCCCACAGGAAACCGTCACCTACGATAAGCAGGGGGTAGGATTATCCGTTGTTTACAGCAGGCCATACATGCATGACAGGACCGTATTTGGCGACCTGGTTCCTTACAACGATGTGTGGCGTACGGGAGCAAATGAGGCAACCCTACTCAGGACGAATGCTCCTCTTCAGGTAAATGATCAGGTTCTTCCCGCTGGAGAATATTCTCTGTTTACCCGGCCGGGAGAAGATCAATGGGATATTATTTTCAATTCGGAAACAGGTCAGTGGGGAATATCGATATTTGATGGTGCAGCCAACCGGGATCCGGCCAATGATGTCCTGACCGTCTCCGTTCCATCGATAACTACCAAAGATATTTTCGATCAATTTACCATCACTTTTGACGATATGGGGGAAGAAATAGATCTTATCATGATGTGGGATCAGACCATGGTCGTGATCCCTTTTACCGTATTGCCGGACTAAAGTTCGCGGATAAATACATGAACCTGATCTGGCGTCTCTTCCTCTTCCCTGTTTTCAGGCGATTCCTCCCGTTTGATAAGCAAGGGTGACCAGGTGATATTTTCTTCCTTAATACCTTTGATGGCAAGAGCGTTAATTATCGACTCGGCCTGACGCGCCGTTCTGTCGTTGTGAAACGTATGCCTTATTTTCACAAATGACCTGGGATATGCCAGGGCACTACTGTCCGGATGATACGTGAAGTATACCGAATCAGCCGTGAAATAATCCATGGCAAGACTGTCAGTTGCGAGCGGGTTTCCTAAAACCGAATCTGCGGGAGGCGTCCATAATGTATCTGTTCTAACCTCAGTCAAATCAGGTTCAGAAAAGGTAGAGTCCTCGTGATAATCCGGCTGGATTAATTCAAGGTGAATTTTCATATTCGGATGCTGTTTAAGGAGACGGGCCAGCCGCACAACCTCAAAATCAGAAGGACCATCCAGGGCCGACCCATTGGGTTCAAAATGCAGGGCAGATGAAAGTAATTCTCCCGCTTCAATTGTTTTTAATTCGATGGATAACTGCTCCTTGTCGCGTCGTCCGATTTCACGGAGCGCATAAGGCTTGGCAAAATACATCATGCCCGGATCAGAAGAAGTAACAGCCAGGTCATAGTTACTGCCTTCGGGTAATACAAAACTAAATTCGCCGGTAGGGGCTATTTCCTGCTGGTATAAGCGGGTTCTCCTGTCCACATCAAAAACCACAAAACGGGCTTTTTCTACCGGACTGTTCCCATGTGTAACTTTCCCTTTTATACGCATCACCCGGGCCGGGCGGAATTCTTCAGGAATAAGTCGTTCGACCAGCTGAAAGTCCCGATCACCCTTGACCGATTCGTACATATAGCGTCCCTTGGCCGGAACACTAACGAACGCATCATTGTAGGGCGTATTAATAAAGGATAAGGGGACAGGGTCTGACCATCCGGTTTCTGTTCTTCTCGAGAGAAACAAATCCAACTCACCCCTTCCGCCCATAAGGTCACTTGAGAAAATGAGGGTTTGGTCATCTGCCAGAATCCTGGGCGTCTGTGAATTTCCTGTATTGATATTTTCTGGTAAAGCGGTGGCCTCAGACCAGCCGCGCGGGTTTCTCTTTGAAACCATAATCTGGCATCCCTTCGCGCCCCCGTATTCGCTCATTGATTCACATCGCATGAAATAGAGATATTCTCCGTCAGGTGATAGCGACGGGCTGCCTTCGTCGGACGTGGTATTTAGCGGTTTCCCAAAATTTTTCGGGGCTCCCCATTCTTTACCATTGCGTTCACTATACCAAATATCAAACCCCCCGATGCCTGATTTGCGAGATGTAAACAGCAGTAAATCTCCATCAAAACTAAGGCTATATCCACCACGAAAATTAAGCGTTGGACGATTAATCAACCGGGTTATTTCTTTACCATCTTCCCATTCAGAGACCCCCTTTCGGGTAGTCCAGTACATGGAATGATGACCATCGTCTGTGTAGTCCGACAGATAAACCATGGTTTCTCCGTCTCCGCTGATAAACGGGGCATATAAATTTAACGATGGCCGGTTGATGTTCATCGGTAAAGGTCTTACCGAAGATTGCGAGAGACCCTGAAAAAATCCTCCAACCAGGAGTAAACAAAAAAATGATCGTATCATACCAAAATATTCTTTGCGATGAATATACATATAACGGGCCAAAGACACTTCTCCGTGTACTTTAACTGCTTGTTATTACCGATTATGTGGCTATTTATACGATAAATGCCCGGGAGGTAAGTTAATTCTGCGCTGAATCTGAAGTCACTGATCAACGTGATTTAAGGGATTTGAAGCCGGTTCGCATACTGGGACGAATCCCTTATATTTGGCGTATGGAGCTAAATTACAGAACCCTTGGGGAAGGCAAGCCCCTCATCATTTTACACGGATTATTCGGATCGCTGGATAATTGGCTGACCCTGGCTAAGGAATTTGCAGAATTTAGAAAGGTGTACCTCGTCGATCAGCGTAATCACGGCCAGTCCCCTCATGACCAGGAGTTTTCCTATGAAGTCATGGCGAAAGACCTGCATGAATTCATTCAGGAACACGGGATCCATGAAGCGGCTATTCTGGGTCATTCCATGGGAGGTAAAACGGCGATGACCTATGCAGTCACCTACGATGATGATTGGGAGAAGCTGATCGTTGTGGATATTGCGCCAAAAGTATACCCTATTCATCACCAGGGAATAATTGATGCGCTTAAGAAGCTGGACCTGACGACGATTACTACGCGTGGAGACGCGGAGGAACAGCTTTCAAAAGATATTGAAGACTTCGGCCAGCGTCAGTTTCTACTTAAAAACCTTAAGCGGGATCCTGAGGGTGGTTTCAGCTGGAAAATGAATTTGTCCGTCATTGAGGAGAACCTGGAGGTAATTGGTCAGGGACTTGCTCCCCAAAAGGCTACGGAGAAAGCAACCCTTTTCATACGTGGCGCCAATTCCCATTATGTCAAAGACGAAGATATTATTCTGATTAACCAGCATTTTCCTAATGCACGACTGGAGACGATCAAGGGAGCAGGGCATTGGGTACATGCGGAAAAGCCACAGGAGCTTTTTGAAATGGTGCGTGATTTTCTGATGGACTAACCCCTGAAGACTCTGATCAGGTAGAGAATTAAAGAGAGAAAAATACTCAGGAGCAGACCTGTTGCGAGCGGGATGTATATTTCGGTGTTTCCCCGTTTGATGTGAATATCACCCGGCAGTCGCCCAATCCAGGGAATTTTAACTTGAAAATGAAGAAGCAGGCCCGCAATTATAAGCAGGACCCCCAGAATAATTAACCATTTTCCCATATAAATAAAGGTAGGGAATATCAGGTAATTAGACATAAAAATGCCCTGAAGTGATGGATAACCATTTACTCCAGGGCATCAATTGTTAGTTGATCAATAATTGTTTTTGATAGATCCTTTTACCAACCTGAACCGTCATTGAATACGTTCCGGGGGCTAATTGAGCCAGATCAAAACGCTTTTCGATTCGGATTGCCGCTTCAGGCGCATGACGAAGCAATAATTGCCCATCAGCATTCCTGAATGTGACACTTACAGGTTGCTCAGATGCATTAAACAACTGCAGATCGGCTACCTTATCTTTCTGGCGAATCACAGGTTTATAATACGTTTCCATCTCTCCAAGCAAGTTGAGCTTGCTCTCCTTAACCTTGAAATCGATGATCTGTATTGTATTTTCCCCTTCAACTTCGAAGCGATAGGACCCCTCTGGAAGAGTAGCCATATCAAAAACCTTCGCATATTGAGGATTTTGGCCTGTTTTTTCACTAAAAAGAAGGTATCCGTTTCCGTCCACAATGCGAACGGTAGCAGATGCTTCATACATAAAAAGCTCCATCATCAGCTTGTTATCTCCCTGGGAGACAACGTTCACCTGGGGTTCACGCGCAGCGAAAACGCTGGTTGAGCCCAAGATCAGTGCTGAGATTAGTAGTACGTGAAAACGATTTTTCATAATTGAAAATGTTTTAATTTAAAAATGTACTCCAAAGCTACGGGTATGGGTGGCGGTGTTCTACTACGATATTCACAACATTATATGCTATATTGCCTTTTATGAAGCCTTAACATAGAGATAACGTTAAAATAGCATATATAATGGTTAATTTTGCGAAATTGCAGGTGTTTAAACAACAGTATTTTCGCATAAGTGAAGAATGAAATAGCGATGAAATTTAATAAGCCATCATTTGAGAAGATTACGCCGGGATTTGGTCAGTCCGTTCTGGTAAGGCAGTATGCTGACCCGTGTCGGAACAAGTTGCCTTTATGGCATTTTCACCCGGAACTCGAACTGGTATATGTCAATGGGGGGAGTGGCAAGCGTCACATCGGCAATCAGGTATCCTATTATCAAAATGGAGATCTTATCTTCATCGGATCCAATTTGCCGCATTTTGGCTTTACGGATCGTTTGACCGGCAACCGATCGGAGACCATCGTGCAGATGAAATCCGATTTTCTGGGACCAGAGTTTTTAGATGTGCCTGAAATGGCGTCCATTCGGAAACTATTTGAACGGTCCAAGGTTGGTGTGACTTTTCATGGGGCGACCAAGCGGAAGATTGGCGCGATGATCGAGCAACTTCCCACGAAGAATTCATTTGAACGCGTTCTCGGGTTGTTGAATATTCTTCATCAATTAGCTGAAAGCAGTGATTATCGTCTGTTACATGCCGATGGTGTGGGTGTGGAAATCGAACCACAGGACAGTCACCGAATGAATATTATTTATGCTTTTGTTCGGGAGAATTATAAGGAGTCGATCCCATTGAGTGTGATTGCTGAGAAGGTAAGCATGACCGAACCGGCGTTTTGCCGTTATTTCAAAAAGATTACGGGTAAAACATTCACTCAGTTTGTGAATGAGTGCAGAATGGTGCAGGCGATAAAACTGTTATCCGAACAATCGATAAGCATCACACAAGTGTGTTTTGAAAGCGGGTTCAATAATTTCTCCCATTTTAACAGCCAATTCAAAAAATTTACCGGCAAAAATCCGTCTGAATATCGTAACGAACTGCGTCAGCTGGTAAAAGGATAAGTCAATGAAATACGTACTTTTGTCAAATGGCGGAATACGGAAAAATTCATTTACTACCCAACCTGCTCTCTGAAGGTCAGTATGATACGGTCCCTGTTGTTGTATCAAAAGCCATTCAGGGATTAACTTATTTTCTTGTAGAGAATGTAAGAACGGCCAGGCGGTATATCAGTGGACTTGACCTTGGTCTTGACATCAGTACCCTTACTTTCGAAGTGGTAGACAAAAATACCCCGGCAGACCGTATAGAGAAGCTGATGCAGCCTTTACTTGAAGGAGTTTCCATCGGCGTTATGTCTGAGTCAGGCTGCCCGGGAGTAGCAGATCCCGGTGCACGGATTGTGGCTAACGCACATGTAAAGGGGATCGAAGTAATTCCCTATCCCGGCCCCTCATCACTGCTGCTTGCGTTAATGGCATCGGGATTTAATGGCCAGCAATTCGCTTTTCACGGATATCTTCCTATAGAAAAGAAAGCGAGAGCCAGGGCATTACGTGAGCTTGAGACCGGGAGCAGGACCAATAATCAAACCCAACTTTTTATTGAGACACCGTATCGCAACGAACAAATGTTGGAGGCGATCATTACAACTTGTTCGCCGGCAACCAGGTTGTGCGTGGCCCGTGATATTACCGGGGAGAAAGAATGGATCAAAACCGCCCCGGTGGGCCAATGGAAAAAAATTAAAGTCGATTTACGCAAAGTTCCGACTGTGTTTTTAATGCATGCGGGAACCAGTTTTTAAATTACAGGTTTTAGCCTATTTTTGGGATCGATTTAAAACCAATTACTATGTCCTATTTTTTCACATCGGAGTCTGTATCTGAAGGTCATCCCGATAAAATTGCCGATCATATTTCTGATGCGCTGATAGATAATTTTCTTGCTTTTGATGTTAACTCAAAAGTGGCATGTGAGACGCTTGTCACGACTGGCCTGACGGTTCTTAGCGGCGAAGTGAAGTCAGAAGCGTATCTTGACGTCCAGCAAATTGCCCGGGATGTCATCAATGGCATCGGATATACGCGGGGCGAACTCATGTTTGACGGCAATTCATGTGGTGTCATTTCGGCCATTCATGAACAGTCTCCTGATATTAACCAGGGGGTGGACCGAAAAAGTCCGGAAGAACAAGGGGCAGGTGATCAAGGTATGATGTTTGGTTATGCAACCAAAGAGACGGAGAATTTTATGCCGCTGGCGCTTGACCTTTCCCACAAGATTCTTCAGGAGCTTTCCGAACTGCGACGTGAGAACAAGGAAATCCCTTATTTACGTCCCGATGCCAAGGCACAGGTGACCATACAGTACAGCGATGATAATGTTCCTGAGCGGATCGAAGCCATCGTCGTATCTACCCAGCATGATGAATTCGATTCTGAGGAGGTCATGCTTAAAAAGATTAATCAAGACATTATAGGCATCCTTATTCCGAGGGTTAAAGCGAAGTTGAGACCTGAAATTCAGGAGTTATTTAACGAGGACATTAAATATCACATCAATCCGACCGGAAAGTTTGTCATAGGCGGGCCACATGGGGATACCGGTCTGACCGGACGGAAGATTATTGTTGATACCTACGGAGGTAAAGGAGCACATGGAGGAGGAGCATTTTCCGGTAAGGACCCATCCAAAGTGGATCGATCCGCAGCTTACGCTACGCGCCATATTGCCAAAAACATGGTAGCGGCAGGTGTGGCCGATGAAATTCTGGTTCAGGTTTCCTACGCGATTGGCGTAGTCGAGCCAATGGGAATTTATATCCATACCTACGGCACATCGAAAGTGGGCATGAGTGACAGTGAAATCGCTGAGAAAGTGA
>CAYGOW010000062.1:4125-5227 GCA_964351425.1 uncultured Roseivirgaceae bacterium | reverse complement strand
AACTGTTTGATATGCGTCCGTACGCCATAGAGAAACGCCTTAAGCTCAGGAACCCAATTTATTTTGAAAGTGCTGCATACGGACATATGGGCCGTAAGAATGAAATAGTTAAAAAGCGTTTCAAAGCAGTTGACGGAAGTATTCGCGAACTCGAAGTAGAGTTATTCCCATGGGAGAAACTTGATTTTGTTGACCGCATCAAGTCAGCCTTCGGACTGGCCTAACTACCTTTTTTCAGTTCGGGAAAATCCAGTAATTCCGCACGCGTACGAGGGAGTGCCTGGGGATGGTTTTGTTGTATCCATTCAATGAGCTTTTCCCTGACATAACAACGTAATTCCCAGGTTACAGGAGAATTCTTGGCCGTCATCAGGAGCCGGATAGTCATGGTTTTTTCAGAAGTGTCCGTTACCTGGACACTCTTCCCTTCCCCATCCCACATGTCGGTACTTGCCAGGACTTCATCAAACTTTTTTCGAAGTTGGTCGACCGGCAACGTATAATCGGTATACAGAAAAACCGACCCAAGCAGCTGAGCCGATGTACGCGTCCAGTTTTGGAAGGATTTATCGGTGAAATAGGTAATGGGCACAATCAGGCGCCGCATATCCCATACTTTAATCACCACATAGGTCAGGTTAATTTCTTCCACCCAGCCCCACTCACCTTCTACAATAACGGCATCATCAATTTTAATCGGTTGGGTAAAGGCGATTTGAAATCCTGCCAGCAGGTTGGCAATCGTTTTTTGCGCGGCAAAACCAATGATAATTCCAGCGACCCCGGCCGAGGTAAGTAACGTGGCGCCATATTTTCGCACGCTGTCAAAGCTGAGTAAGACAACAGATACCGCAAGAATCACGATAATAATGATTGCCAGTTTCTTGAGAAATATAATCTGCGTGCGTGCCTGTCGGGCCCGTAAATTGTCCTCAGTGGTCGTGTCATATCGGTGGAATAAGACGTCCTGAATCACATTGATCAGGCGTATGGCAACAATGGTGGCACTCCCGATTATGAGGATGTTCAGAATATCACGACTTAGCGAAATCAATTCATCATCTATGCCAAGCGAACCCACGGCGATATAGATGATAATTAA
>CAYGOW010000062.1:0-4115 GCA_964351425.1 uncultured Roseivirgaceae bacterium | reverse complement strand
GCATCGACTACAACGCTGTCTTCTTTTTTCGCGTAGTGTTTGAGAATTTTGAAAAAGAGCCAACGGAATACCACTGCGATCAAATAGGAACCGGTCAGAATGATCAACAGGGCTAAAGCCGGGTGAAGGGTAAGTATTTGGTCAGGGATCATAAGAGTGAATTCAGGGCTAATAAAAAAGGGTCCGAAATTTTCGAACCCTCCAAATCCTATAGTAAGATAATCAATTAAGCGGCATTTTGTTTGGGTTTCTTCTTACGAAGTTGTCTTCGAAGTGCCTCGCAGGCCAGATCGGTTCCTTCTTCAAACGTTTTAGCTTGCACTTTAGCGAATATTTGATCGCCAGGCAGATTTAATTTAATCTCCACTGTTTTATTTTCAATTTTAGAATTATTCAACCTCAGGAAAACTTCTCCGTCGATCATCTGGTCGTAAAACGTTTCCAATTTGTCAACTTTCTTTTGAATAAATTCCAACAACTTTTGATCGGCGTCAAAGTGAATAGAGTGCATTTGTAACTTCATAATCTGAAATTTTAATAATTATAACTAAGCTTTTGGATGCGCCTGGTCATAGACGGCCTTCAACTTTTCGAAGGTATTATGGGTGTACACTTGTGTGGCTGCAAGATTTGCATGGCCCAACAAGTCTTTCACCGCATTCAGTTCCGCCCCTTTGTTTACCAGGTGAGTCGCGAATGTATGGCGCAATACGTGCGGACTCCTTTTATCCAACGTGGTAAACAAATCAAGATATTTTCTGACGGTTCTGTAAACCATCATGGGATAGCCTTTGTCTCCTTCTCTGGTAACGATGAGATAAGGGGATTCTTTTATTCCTTCCCTACTTCTTTTATCGTAATATTCATTGATCAGGTTGCCCAGTGTTTTTGCAATGGGAATTACCCGTTCCTTATTCCGCTTGCCCAATACCCGGATGGTTCCTTCCGGGATGTCTATGTCGGTAGCTTTTGTGCCAAGCAATTCGGACAAACGAATACCTGTCCCGTATAATAACTCCAGGATCAGGCGGTCCCGGCTGCCTTCAAATGAATCTTCAAAGAATACCTGGTCAAGCATACGCACCATGTCATTTTCATTGACAAACTCAGGGAGCTTTTTAGAGGTTTTGAGGGCACGTAATCGTTGCGAAGGATCCTGTGTAAGGGTACCGTTACGAAGGAGAAATTTGTAAAACGAGCGAAGCGTGGCAATACGACGGTTTATGGAACGCGGATCATTTCCTTCTTCCCGAAGCTGGTAGATCCAGGCACGTAAATCAGAAGCATTGGCATTCTCCAGTGAGACACCTCCCGGATCATCCGGAGCCAAAAATGCTTCAAGTTTACTCAAATCATTTTTATAGGCCTCAATGGTGTGGGGACTGTAACGTCGCTCGTACTGAAGGTATTTAAGGAATGAATCCCGCATAAAAAAAAAGTACTACTCCCTTAGGTGAGTAGTACTAATATAACATTTTCAGCAGGAAAAAACAGCCGCTTAGTAGTTTTCTTCAGCGTATTTTTTCTGTCTGTATTTGGCCTTGATTACTTCTGTTCTTCTTGAAACAGAGGGTTTTTCGTAGGCTTGACGTGACCTGAGTTCACGCAGAACTCCTGTTTTCTCAAACTTCTTCTTAAACCTCTTCAGGGCCTTGTCAATGCTTTCGTTTTCTTTAACGTTTACTACGATCATAATTACACCTCCTTTCAAAAATGGAATGCAAATTTAACTGAAATAAATTCATAATCCAATAGATCTGTATTCCTAAACCAATTTTATTTTAATATCTCCCGCGAAATGACCAGCTTCTGGATTTCTGAGGTACCTTCTCCGATGGTACACAGTTTGACATCCCGATAGAATTTTTCCACGGGATAATCTTTTGTAAACCCATACCCACCGAATATCTGTACCGCTTCATTGGCACATTTTGAGGCTATTTCCGACGCGAAATATTTTGCCATCGCCGATTCTTTCGTCACTTTTTTACCATTGTTTTTGAGTTCGGCTGCCTGCTCACACAATAGGCGTGCACATTCAATTTCGGTGGCCATATCCGCCAGCTTGAATGAAATAGCCTGGAATTTAGAGATGGGCTGATTGAACTGCTGACGTTCTTTCGAATAGGTCAGTGCCGCCTCATACGCGCCTTGTGCAATTCCCAGGCTGAGTGCGGCAATGGATATTCTTCCTCCGTCCAGCACTTTAAGTGACTGGATAAACCCGTCACCTACCTCTCCAATGATATTTTCTTCCGGTACACGACAATCCTCAAAAATAAGTTCTGCCGTTTCAGAGCCTCGCATGCCCAGTTTGTCTTCTTTCCTGCCCGGCTTGAAACCCGGTGTTCCTTTCTCAACGATAAAAGCGGTCATTCCGTGGCTGTCTCCCACTTCTCCGGTTCGGGCGATTACCACGGCCACATGGCCGGTTTTGCCATTTGTAATAAAGTTTTTCGCACCGTTCAACACGTAATGATCGCCATCTTTTACCGCAACGGTTCTCATATTACCTGCATCAGACCCCGTATTAGGTTCAGTCAGCCCCCAGGCGCCTATCCATTCACAGGTAGCCAGTTTGGGCAGGTATTTTTGTTTTTGTTCTTCCGAGGCAAACTGGAGAATGTGTCCGGTACAAAGAGAATTATGTGCAGCCATGGATAATCCTACCGATGGATCAACCTTACTGAGTTCGACAATAGCTGTCACATATTCGTGATACCCGAATCCTGAACCCCCATATTCATGAGGCACCAACACGCCCATCAGGCCTAATTCACCCAGTTTCTGGAAGAGCGAGAAGGGAATTTCCTGGGCTTCATCCCATTCCATAATATGCGGACGGATCTCCCGTTCACTAAAATCACGCACCATATCAGCGATCATACGCTGATTTTCTTTGGTCGTGGACATTGTATCTGTAGTCATAGTTTCTTTTTTTCAGAGCGCCTAAATTACACCATATTCATAACGCTCCCAAACGAATGTTAGTTTGGCAGGTTAACTTTTGGTGAATTATTCAATTCGGGTCGCAATTCTTTAATTAATCCTTATTTTTGTCGGCGTAAAATAATTGATGCTAAAAAATATAACTCCCTATGAAGATAGCAGTTGTCGGTACAGGTTACGTCGGGTTGGTGACCGGAACGTGTTTCGCTGAAACCGGAAATAATGTAACCTGTGTGGATATTGACGAAAAGAAAGTTGCGAGCTTACGCAACGGGAAAATACCCATTTACGAACCTGGACTAGACGTTATATTTGACCGAAACATAGAACAGGACCGTTTACATTTTACCACAGATCTTGCTGAAGGGATCAAAGGAGCCAAGGTTATTTTCCTGGCCCTGCCCACACCTCCCGGTGAGGATGGATCAGCGGATCTGCAATACGTATTGAAAGTAGCCGATGATTTAGGGGGTCTGTTGGAAGAATACGCGGTGATTGTGGATAAAAGTACTGTTCCGGTTGGCACGGCCGAAAAGGTTCATGCCAAGATAGCCGAGCGGGCTACTGTTGATTTCGACGTAGTGAGCAATCCGGAGTTTCTTCGTGAAGGTGTGGCAGTAGAGGATTTTATGAAACCCGACCGGGTCGTGATAGGCACAAATTCCGATCGTGCCCGAAAAATTATGGAAACGCTTTACGCGCCGCTGGTAAGGCAGGGTAACCCGATCATTTTTATGGACGAGCGCTCAGCCGAATTGACCAAATATGCGGCAAATTCTTTCCTGGCGACTAAAATCACGTTCATGAATGAGATTGCCAATATGTGCGAACTCCTGGGCGCAGATGTGGATGCCGTCCGTCGTGGTATTGGTACCGATACCCGTATTGGTAAGCGATTTTTGTGTGCTGGCAGAGGCTATGGAGGAAGGAGCAATGGGCATCTCTTCATCCTTGATTTATGTTCCCAGTATATATTCAGATACAGATGAGCTAATTGAATTATCTAAGGTAGTTAGTGAATACGACGGCATGTACATCTCTCACATAAGAAGCGAGGGTGTACGACTTTTGGAGAGCCTGGATGAGCTTCTGCGGATTGCGGATGAAGCCTCTATCCGGGCCGAGGTTTATCACCTGAAACAAAGCGGCAAGGTCAATTGGGAGAA
>CAYGOW010000061.1:8706-13053 GCA_964351425.1 uncultured Roseivirgaceae bacterium | reverse complement strand
AGAGCTTTCTGTCGTATTTTCTGAATCGAGAGAGGTTTCCGTGGATTCCTGTGAGACGGTACAATTCAAAAGAATAATAGGAAGGCAAAGGAATAGAAGTCTTGAGTGCATATAGTTTGTTATGATGATAAGTAGTAACCTAATTTACATCGCCAAAAGTGGATTGTCAAAACTTGTAGAAACTAATCTTCAGGCTATGTTTTGGTCTCGTTGTATTGGCCCGGATAGAAGTATCGGTCATTGGATATAATGTTTCAACCGAATTTAGGGGAGTAGTATTTATGAGAAAGAAAGAATAATGTTATAACCAGAATTACCACGAACAGGATAAAAAAGATACGGTTGGTCCGTAGTTCTTTCTTTCGTTTTAATGCCCTGTATTTCATAAGCCTTTCCAGATGGACCGGGTTTCCTGTTTCTCCGTACTTTACAGACTTGTCGACCAGTGATTCTTGCTTGGCTCTTTTGCTACTGCGAAGGTTACGGTTTTGTTTAATTACGTTAATCGAATGCTGTATAAATCCGCCAAGGCCCATAATCGATTATTACTTGTCTCCATTTAAATGTAACCAATCATTTCCTAGTACCCATAAGAAGAAACGATACTCTTTAGGGGATTTACGAGCCAAGGCCATAAGGCCAATTGTTAAGCCTCTTTTGATCATTAGAATATCAATGTGAACCAGCCCAATACATCAGGATAAAAATCAGCAATATAATTCCAATAATGGCGGTGAGTCCGAGGATAAAATTTTTTGTCTGATCCTCTGGCTGGTAATAATCGATAAACTGTTTTTGTTTCCAATTCAGCCAAAACCTCAGTACGGCCCCCAGCCAGACAACCTGGTAGAACCCATGCCGGTCATGGTTCGTATTACGCACGGGGTGCCGGTTTTTTGAGATGCCGGAATATGGAGATAAGACCAAAAAACGGACCGGGGAGGAGTAGCAAATAAATCGCGGTCGGTGACATTGATGCTTCCATAATATTCACCAGCTGAATACTCATGATCGTAATAGAAAATCCGATGCAGTTGACAATGGTTAAGGCAGTTCCTTTGATTTCAGGCGACGCATTCTGGGCTACCAGGGTGGAGAATAATGGAGAATCGGCAATGACGGTGATCCCCCAAAAAACCAGAAACAACAGAAAAATAATCGGCAAATCTACCTGGAAGACCAGTGGTGAAACAAGGCAGCACAGTCCGGAGAACAACAAGGCCGTGAAAGCAGTCCGAGCTGTGCCTTGTTTTTGCGCGAGGTAGCCGCCGGCAATACAACCCAGCGATCCGATGCCAATTATAACGAACGACCATAAGGATACTGAGAGCAATGCATCGGGATGTATGCTGTTGTAAGTAGCGATGATGATGGGAGTAAATGCCCAGAAGGCATATAATTCCCACATGTGCCCGAAATACCCGAAGGCAGCCGAGCGGAATTTACTATCCTTGAATACACGGGAAAAAGCGGATAAATCCAGTTTCTGACCCGGTACGCGATTTGGCCCATCGGGTACCCAGACGGCTATCAGAATACCGCCGGAAATAGCCAGCAGTGAAGTGAAAATGATAACATAGTCCCACGACAAACTACCGGTCCATACATTCAATATATGCGGGAATGCCGTACCCAGTACCAGGGCGCCAACAAGAAACCCCAGGGATTTACCCAGGCCTTTGGTAAAATAATCGGAGGCGATCTTCATCCCAACCGGATAAATACCTGCCAGGAAATAACCGGTGGCAAACCGGAGCAGCATCAGGCTGATGAAGGTATTAAATTCAAGGATTATGAGAAAGTTAAAGGTTGCCCCAAGGAGTGCACAGGAGAAGAAGACCCGGGAAGGTGAAAAGCGATCGGACAGCGTAAGCAAGGCAAAGACAAGTGTTCCGGTAATAAAACCAAACTGAACGGCTGAGGTAAGATGGGGAAGGGCAGACTCGGGTAAATTGAAGGCGCCTGTTAACTCCGGGAGCACGGCATTTCCGGCAAACCAAAGGGAAGTGCAACAGAATTGTGCGATAACAATAAGCGGCAGAATTCTCCTCGGTATTGATGCAGGGGCTTGAGAAAGGCTATTCATTCAGGCGCTAATATAGCAAACCGGTGTTCATCCCACACCTTACCATTTTTAATAATGGCATTTTTACCAATTCCTTCGGGTTGAAAGCCCGCTTTTTCCAGAACGCGCATAGAAGCTGAATTGTATGCATAAACAGCTGTGAATACTCGCCTTAGTTTGAGCGTTGTAAAAGCATAATCTACCATTAATCGCACTGCCCGGGTCATAATCCCTTTATTCCAATATGGTTCGCCCAGCCAGTACCCTATTTCGGCAGTTCCGGTGTACACATCGGTTTGGGTAACAAGGCCTATGGCGCCAGCTAGCTCTCCCTGGTAAATGACCGCCATGTTTAAGGGTGGCGAATGCACCTGGCAATGTGTAATAAAGTCACGGGCATCCTGAAGGGAGTAAGGGTAGGGGAAAAAGTCCCTGACATTATCAAAGATTTTTTTATTGTTGCATAGCCGGGCGACGGTTTCAGCGTCTTCGTCCCTGAACGGCCGAAGCGATACCTCTTTTGATTGCTTCATCTTTTGGCGGCAAATGTGGACTTGATGTGGCTGATAAGTTCTTCCCATACGGGAGAAACAAGGCGTTTGCGTTCGATCTCAAATTCATTAATGGCCGACATGCTGTCGAAGGAGATCGCCTCATCCTGAATATGAAATTCTCTTATTTCCTCAAGATCAAGAGATAAGCCTTCATTAATGCCCTTTATTCCCTGTTCATCAATCCGATAAAGGTAATGTCTCCTTCTGTAAGCATACGAGATGAAATAACAAACCACGAGACCTACGGCTATCCAGAAAAACAGACCGGAGGACCTGGATTGCATCCAGTATATCATTATAAAAGACCCGGCCATTGCCCACATCCATTCCATGGAACGGATGCGTATTAAGTCATGGCTAGTCGTTTTCCGTCTGAGAATACCCCATTGAATTGCTTCAGAAAGTATAAGCAGGGCTCCGAACATGACATACATTTGATCGCTGGGAAAGGAGAAGGCAGAATTAACAAGTACTAATGCTGCCAGAAGGATGAGTGAAGTATAGTTCTCAAACCAGCGTTTCATATGACTATATTTAATTCCAATATAGGAAAAATTAATCGATTGAAGCAGATTATTACCTGACCGCTATACCTTCGTGTGAAAGGTAGGATTTAAGTTCCCCGATTCCGATCTCGTGGAAATGAAAAATACTGGCGGCCAGTGCGGCATCCGCACAGTCTCCTTCAAATACATCGCGGAAGTGTTCCATGGTCCCGGCACCTCCCGAAGCGATGATCGGAATGGACACCTTGTCCCGCAGTGTTCGAAGGGCTTCCAGTGCAAAGCCACCTTTGGTCCCGTCATGGTCCATGCTTGTAAACAGGATTTCTCCGGCCCCGCGGTCTTCCACTTCTTTGGCCCAGGAGAATAATTCCCTCTCCGTCGGCTTTCGGCCTCCGTGGGTATACACGATCCATTCTCCGTCAGTATAGCGCGCATCAATGGCCACCACGATACACTGGCTTCCGAAGGCATCCACCAGTTCGTTGATCAGTTCCGGTCGGCGCACGGCGGAAGAATTAACGGATACCTTATCGGCTCCGGCCTGCAGAAGTGGCGATACGTCAGCTACCGAACTGATCCCACCCCCCACAGTAAACGGAATGTTGAGATGACGGGCAATGTCTTTGACCAATTCCACAAATGTCTTGCGCCCCTCATGTGTCGCCGTGATATCCAGAAATACCAGTTCGTCTGCTCCTTCCCGGGCATACATGGCGCCCAATTCAACCGGATCACCGGCATCCCGGATATTGACAAAGTTCACGCCCTTTACGGTTCGCCCGTTTTTAATATCCAGACAAGGAATTATTCGTTTCTTAAGCATCAATCAGCGTTTTAAGTTGCTCCAGCGTTATTCGTCCTTCGTAGATCGCCTTGCCGATGATTACCCCGTCAACCTCCATGTCAGCAAGTTTATGAAGGTCCTCCATTTTAGATACTCCACCACTGGCAATCATTTTTATAGAAGGAAAGGTATCCATGAGCTCTGCGTAAAGCGAAAAGTTGGGCCCCTGTAACATGCCGTCTGTGGCAATGTCGGTACAAATCACATATTCCAGACCTTCGGCAACATAGGTATGCAGCAAATCTTCAATTTCCAGGGAAGTAGTTTCCTTCCATCCGTGAACTGCTATTTTTCGGTCCTTTACATCAGCACCAATAATCAGCTTGTTTGGTCCGTATTCCTGAATCCATTCCAGCACGGTCCCCGGTTCCTTCACGG
>CAYGOW010000061.1:0-8696 GCA_964351425.1 uncultured Roseivirgaceae bacterium | reverse complement strand
GCTTCCGCAGGTCACCTGTTTGGCACCTGCATTAAAAGCCGTCTGAATGTCTTCGTTACGCTTGACACCCCCGCCAAAGTCTATTTTCAACGACGTATTGGAAGCGATTTTTTCAAGCACCGCGGCATTTATAATACGACCTGATTTTGCCCCGTCCAGGTCCACCAGATGAAGGTATTCAATGCCCGCGTCTTCAAACATCCGGGCGACTTCCAACGGGTTCTCATTGTAGATCTTTTTTTGATCATAATCGCCCTGGGTCAGGCGAACGCACTTTCCGTCGATTATGTCAATGGCTGGAATTATTCTCATAACCTGATAAAGTTTTCCAATAATTTTTGTCCTTGCGGACCGGATTTTTCCGGGTGAAACTGAACCGCGTAGAAATTATCACGATGTAAAATAGCGCAAAACGGAAGAATGTAGTCAGCCGATGCGATGGAGTAGGGTGACTGGGGCACATAATAGCTATGCACGAAATACATATGCGGATCAGGCAATCCCTCAGTCAGCGGATGTGGTTGCTCAATCTGAAGATCATTCCACCCCATATGTGGCACTTTTTCTTTATGCATGGGAGCGAATCGCTTCACCTCCAGGTCAAAGATATTCAGGCAGGCCGTATCACCTTCTTCTGAATGCTTACACATGAGTTGCATGCCCAGGCATATGCCCAGAAACGGCTGCTTTAGCTGCGGCAAAACCACATCCAGACCCATGGCTTGTAAATTCTTCATGGTATTCCCGGCTTCACCGACTCCCGGGAAAATGACCTTATCGGCCTTCATGAGCTCTTCCGGATCATTGGTCAGGTTGGCTTCGATCCCCAGCCTTTCGAGCGCAAAAAGCACGGACTGGGTATTGCCTGCATTATATTTCACAAGGGCTAAATTCATAGGACTCCTTTGGTGCTGGGTAATTGATTATTTTCTTCATCAATGGCGATGGCCATCCGGATGGCACGCGCGAATGCCTTGAAGATGGCTTCGATTTTATGGTGCTCATTCTGGCCTTCCGCTTTTATGTTGAGGTTGCAGCGGGCGGTGTCGGAGAATGACTTAAAGAAATGCATAAACATCTCCGTGGGCATTTCTCCAATCTTCTCCCGTTTAAAATCCGCCTCCCACACAAGCCAGGGACGACCGCCAAAGTCTATAGCCACCTGGGCCAGGCAATCATCCATGGGTAGCAGATACCCATACCGTCGAATGCCACGCTTGTCACCCAGTGCCTTGTCAAAGCAGGCGCCCAGCGCCAGTGCCGTATCTTCAATGGTATGATGTTCATCGATTTCCAGATCGCCTTTTACCTGCACAGTGAGATCAATGCTTCCGTGCCGGGCTATTTGTTCGAGCATATGATCAAAAAAGCCTAGACCGGTGGAAATATTGGATTTTCCTTGTCCATTGAGATCCAATTCAATCAAAATATCCGTTTCATTGGTGGTTCGCTGATGCGACGTTTTTCGCTCCGGCAGGTACAGGTAGGTATAAATGTCTTCCCATTTCTGCGTGATCAGTGCACACCGGGATTCCAGCTCATTCTCTTTAACGGATTCCGCCAGTGACCCGTCGTTAAGAAAGATGCCTTTACACCCCAGGTTGCGCGCCAGCTCCAGGTCACTCAGCCGATCGCCGATAACATAGGAATTATCTTTGTCGAACCCCTCTTCCATGTAGGTGGTCAGCAATCCGGTACCGGGTTTCCGGGTTGGTTTATTTTCATGCGGAAAAGATCTGTCAATCAATACCTCCCTGAAGCGGATCCCTTCATTCTCCAGCGCCCCCATCATTTTGTTATGTGCCGGCCAAAAGTCGTCTTCAGGAAACGAACTGGTACCCAGCCCATCCTGATGGGTAATCATGACCAGCGCGAAATCGTTTCGGTCGGCAATTTTTCCCAGCCAGCGAAAGACCCCCGGATAATATTCGAGCTTTTCGAGACTATCAATCTGCTCATCTTCAGGTTCGTTAATCAACGTTCCGTCACGGTCAATAAATAGAATCTTTTTCATTTAAATGCGTCAATAGCTTCTAATAATACATCGTTTTCTGCAGGCGTCCCAACCGTAATACGCAGGCATCCTTCACAATGGGTTTGCGTACTGCGGTCGCGGACAATGATACCATTCTCCAGCAGGTAAGCAAACAGCTCCCGGGTTTTATCAAACCTGATCAGGAGAAAATTGGCATCCGAGGGATATACTTTTTTAACCAGCGGATGGATTACCAATGATTCTCTAAGGCGATCCCTTTCTTTTTTGAGCACTTCCACGCGCGCCATGACCTCATCCCGTTTATCCAATGCAGCATACACAAGCTCCTGACTTACCTGGTTAATGTTGTACGGGGGCTTAATTTTATCCAGGTAGCCAATCAGCAGGGGAGAAGCAAAAGCCAATCCTACGCGTAGCCCTGCCATCCCCCAGGCTTTCGAGAATGTCTGAAGAATGATCAGGTTCTCGAATTCATCGAGCCTTCCCAGGAAGGATTCATTGCTAAAGTCTGCATAGGCTTCGTCAAGCACCACGAGTCCGGGAAAGGAACGGATCACTTCTTCCAGCAGAGCGGGGTCAAGGGTGTTCCCTGATGGGTTGTTCGGACTGCAGAGAAAGAGCAATTTTGAATGTTCATCTGTCAGTTCACGGATCGCCTTCAGGTCAATCTGGAAATCGGGCGTTAAGGTGGCCTTACGAACTTCCGTATCATTGACGGCAGCAGATACCTGGTACATCCCGTAGGTCGGATCCAGGGTAATCAGGTTATCTTTTCCCGGGGTACAGGTCATTCGTATGACGAGGTCGATGGGTTCGTCTGAGCCGTTCCCTAAAAATATCTGGTCAGGACGCACTCCTTTGAAAGCAGCCAATTTTGTTTTAATGGCTTGTTGGTGTGGGTCCGGATACCGATGAAAAGGTAAGTCAAACGGATTCTCATTGGCGTCTAGGAACACCCGGGCCGAACCGGTGAATTCATCCCGGGCCGAGGAGTACGCCTTCATGGCGCGAATATTGGGTCGTATGAGGTTTTCAATATTCATGAGCGTAACCGTAAGGTGACAGCCATTTTGTGTGCCATAAGTTGTTCGGCATCAGCCATGATTTCGACAGCAGGACCCAGTTTTTCCAGCCCTTCCCGGCTAATATCTTGGAAAGTTATTTTTTTCACAAAGCTATCCAGTGAGACGCCGCTGTATGCTGCCGCGGCCCCGTTGGTAGGAAGCGTATGATTTGTTCCGCTGGCATAATCACCTGCCGATTCAGGAGTGTAGTGCCCGAGGAACACAGAGCCTGCGTTGATAATCTTGGCAGATAGCTCATGCGGGTTTGCTACAGCGAGAATGAGGTGTTCGGGGCAATAGGCATTGCTTATTTCAGCTGCCTGCTCAAGATCAGGCACCACAATTGCCTTGCTATGGCCGAGGCTACTCCGCATATAATCGCCCCTGGGTAATTCTTCCAGCAGCTGACTGATTGCTTGTTCTACACGGTCGACCATAGATTCTTCCGTGGTGATTAATACGACCTGGCTGTCTTTGCCATGTTCTGCCTGAGACAATAAATCGATGGCTACAAAATCAGGCCTGGCTGATACATCGGCAATAATGGCCACTTCAGAAGGGCCGGCAGGCATGTCAATGGCAATCCCATCCAGACTAACGAGCTGTTTGGCTGCGGTTACATACTGATTACCCGGTCCGAATATTTTGTATACGGCGGGGACAGACTCTGTGCCATACGCCATGGCCGCAATGGCCTGGGCGCCACCCGCCTTAATCACACGATTAACCCCTGTAAGCCGGGCGGCAAACAGGATCGCCGGATGTACCTCGCCGTTTTTCCCGGGAGGTGTGGCCAATACGATTTCCTCACATCCTGCAATGGCGGCGGGAATGGCCAGCATCAGGACGGAAGAAAACAAAGGGGCGGTTCCGCCGGGGACATAAAGCCCCACCTTTTGGATGGGCCGGGCTTCGCGCCAGCAGGCAACCCCGGGCATGGTCTCAATCCGGGGTTCGTTCATCCGTTGTCCTTCGTGAAAGGTCCGGATGTTTTTAGCTGCCAAAGTTATCGCTTCCTTAAGTTCCACACTTAATGTAAGATCAGCCTGGTCGAACTCCCTTTCTGTAACCAGTATGGAATCAATATCGGCCGAATCAAAGCGTTTTGCTAAATCCCGAAGTGCCTTATCCCCATTTTCCCTGACCAACTTCATGATGTCCATCACCTTTTCATTAAGGGATAGGGCGTCAAGTGAGGGTCGCTTCAGCATTTCAGGCCAGCTGTTTCGGTCGGGTTGTATAAATCGCCTTAACATTACAGAATCATTTTTTCTATGGGTATGACTAAAATTCCCTGAGCACCCAGGGATTTAAGCTCATCAATTTTATTCCAGAAATCGTTCTCATTGACCACAGAGTGCAGGGATGACCATCCTTCCAGGTTTAGTGGGGTGACGGTCGGACTCTTCATTCCAGGGAGAATGGAGGTGATTTGATCGATGGCAACATTCGGGACATTCATCAGAAGATACTTATTGTTTTCTGCGGTCTTGACCGATTTGATCCTGAATAATAATTTATCCAGCAATGACTTGCGCTCATCGTCCAGTGAAGGGTTGGATACCAGCACAGCCTCCGATTTCATTACGGTTTCCACTTCCTTTAGTCCGTTCGATAAAAGCGTGCTCCCGGTACTCACAATATCGCAGATTGCTTCGGCCAGGCCAATGCCCGGGGCAATTTCGACAGAACCGCTAATTTCGTGGATGTCCGCGTTCACTTGTTTCTCTTCCAGAAAGCGCTTCACAATCACGGGGTAGGAGGTAGCAATACGTTTGCCTTCCAGGTCTTTCATGGACTGGAACGATTCGTTTTTGGGAATAGCGATGGAGAGCCTGCATTTGGCAAAATTGAGCCGCTCTACCAGCTCTATATTTTTGGCTTTCTCGATCATCACATTCTCCCCGATGATACCAATATCCGCTACGCAATCTTCAACGTACTGAGGAATATCGTCATCCCGTAAAAAGAGAACTTCGGCCGGGAAGTTGTGGCTGGTGGCCTTCAGTTTATTCGAACTGTTTGAGAATGTTATGCCACATTCCTTTAGTAAACTGATGGATTTATCCTGTAACCGACCAGATTTCTGTATAGCGATTCTTAAATTTTTAGTCATTGATTTCACTGTGTTTAAACAAAAAAAGGGCTTACCGCATGGCAAGCCCTTTACTATATTTCAAGAACATATTACCCCATGCGTTGCTGCATCATGTGACCATGATGTACATGTGAATGGGACATATGTTGTTTTGTTGCATTCATTTCTGCTGCTAAGTAAGATAAATGTTATGAACTGACAAAGAAAATCAGAGATTTTCAGCAAGTACGCGGTTCGCATTTTCTATAGACGCTTCAATTTGTTGCTGAATGGTGGTAATCCTGTTTAATTGTTCTTCCTGAATGGATTGTATTTCCTCAGGGGTCATGTTTGCAGGAATTTCCTTAAACTGTATGTTGCTCCGAATAAGATTGTTTTCTTCATTTTTACCTATGGCAGCATTGTCATCAGAGGCTTCATCTGCGTACGGACCCGTGGCATCGGGTAGTCCATAGATATCATTCGACCACAGGAGTAAATTGTTTTTTGCCGCTGTCAGATTTTCTTGTGCTGCTGTTAATTCCTGTACGATCGAATCCGTCACGTTTTCAGCGCTGTCTGCTGATACTTGACTCGCGGAAAGCCCGCTAATTTTCAACCGGATTGAATCTTCAAGGGCTGTAATTACATCCAATTGACTATATGAATCCCCGAACGCATCTATGGCTTTATAGTGCGCTTCTTCGGCTTTTAAAAGTATTTTTTGTTCTTCTTCAGAGTATTGACTCCCACCACATGCTGCCATCAGACCGACAGAGGCAATGAAAATCACAAAATTTAGATATTTCATGCTATTTGTTGGTTTATAATAACAACAAGCAGCATGAAACAATGTTATCTACATTCCCAGTGATTGGTTTTCTATGGATGCCAGTTCGATGATTTTTTCGTAATCATCAGGATCCAAATCGTTGAAGAAATAGTGTACAGGGTTGATATGTTCGCCATTCTTCCATACCTCATAGTGAAGGTGTGGAGCGGTTGAAAGCCCGGAGTTACCGACGTATCCGATAATTTGTCCACGCTTTACATACTGTCCTTTGTGCACGACAAATTCATGCATGTGGGCATAGCGGGTTTTGTAGCCAAATCCGTGATCAATTTCAATAAGCTTTCCGTACCCACTGAATCGAACTTGCGTTTTGTCCACCCGACCATCAGCGGTAGCATAGATAGGTGTGCCCAGGGGTGCTGAAAAGTCTATACCGGTGTGTAATTTTTTAACCTTATACACAGGGTGCATGCGATATCCATAGCCACTGGCCAGGCGAATAAGTTCCTGGTTGGAAACAGGCTGAATCGCCGGAATGGCCGAATACATCTTCGCTTTATCTTCAGCGAGTGAAGCCAGTTCGTCGTAAGAGGTGGACTGGATATACATTTTACGGCGCAGTCGGTCCACGTCTTTGGTCATTTCAAGAATGAGCTCCTTATCATTAAAATTTTTACTCTTCAGGTCCCGGTAGCGATCGGTCCCGCCAATGCCGGCATCCCGGATAGATGGATCGATCGGTTCTGCGCCAAGTACGGAGCGATATACTTTATCATCCCTGTATTCCAGGGCTTCCTGAACTTCCTTGAGCTGACTGATTTCACTCTCCATTAATGATAGATAGTGATTCTTTTCCTCCAGTTCGTTCTGCAGCCGCACTTCATTGGGCGACTCAAAATACGTGAAGAATAGAAATACAATACCAATGCTGGCAATCAGGACCAGGGAAGCAAGTCCCAGGAAATTCCAGATCACATCCTGTGTCCGAACTTTTATTCGTTCGTATTTACAGGTTTCGGTATCGTAATAATATTTTATTCGTGCCATATCTGTTTCTATTTTACCAGACTGATTATTGGGTTTACGAAATCTCTTTGTAACAAAAGTTTAATAAACCTGCTCAGACCGGTACCACCGGGCGTCCTGCTCTAAACACTTTTTGTTTGCAGAAGGTTTCCCCGGCGGGTTGATAATCAGGGCTTTGCACTTTCTCCGGCGGGAAGCCGGTTTAGTTTCAGCAATCGCTATTGTGGTGTTATTACCAGCAAAACGCGGATTGCCACCCTTATATTATCTAATGTCAAACGGATAAAAACAAATAATAGATGCTTTTTCTACTGATTTATTTAAATCCTACGGAGTCTTCATACAGCGCTAAATATATCTGAAAGACGAATATAAGCGCATTATCCTTTCAACTCCGGTATATAAAAGACACCGAATATACTGATTCGAGTCTATATAAATGCCGCTAATTTTTAAAAAGTAACTTTTCCGAACGTCCTTTTCTGTAGACCTGACGTCCTTTATCTATTCCTTTTCTCATTTCCTTTTGCTCTTCCTCAGGCAGGTGAATGATATCCTGGCATTCGGTCGAACAACATCCTTCGTATTTATTTGCACATTCCTCGCACTGAATGAATAGTAGATGACACCCTTCATTCGCGCAGTTTGTATGCGTATCCGCCGGATTGCCGCATTGATGACACCTGGCAATCACTTCATCCGATATCTTTTCACCCAGGCGTTCATCGAATACGAAATTCTTTCCCTTAAAATAATTCTTAAGTCCCTTTTTCTTTACTTCCCGGGCATATTCAATGATTCCTCCATCCAACTGATAGACATTGGAAAACCCTTTATGCTTGTAGTACGCGCTGGCTTTTTCACACCGAATGCCTCCGGTACAATACATCACGATGTGTTTGTCCTTTTTGTCCCGGAGCATATCTTCCACTATTGGCAGCGCCTCCCGGAAGGTATCTACATCCGGGGTAATTGCATTCTCAAAATGCCCCACCTCACTCTCATAATGATTCCGCATATCGACAATAATCGTCTCGGGATCACCGGCCAACGAGTTAAACTCTTCCGCCGAAAGATGTTTTCCGCGTCGGGTTACGTCAAATGTATCGTCGTTCAGGCCATCCGCTACGATTTTATTGCGAACCAGGATCTTGAGCTTATAGAATGATTTTCCTTGTTCGACCGCGATATTCAGGCGTACCCCGGTCAGGGTTTCTGATCCGTGAATAAACTCCTCAAACGCATTGAATGAATCCTTAGGGACACTTATTTGTGCGTTTATGCCTTCATGAGCCACGTAAATACGTCCGAGAACCCCGAGGGAGGAAAGATCAATAAATAGCTGATCCCTGTATGCGTGGGGATCAGGAAGTTGAACGTAACGGTAAAATGACAGCGTGATGCGCTCTGTGGTATCATTCTCCATTTGACGTTTCAACTCTTCACGATTAATTCGATTGTGTAAGATCATTTTGCAGGAATGAGTTACAATTTAATATGTTGAAATACAGTAAGTTACAATCCCATTTTAGGAAATAGAAATACTGTCGTCTAAAACTTCTGCAAAGTTACAAAAAATTCTTCAAGCAAAAGTATTGCGGTGAAAAGTGAGCATACGAAGTTTGACCTAGAGCAACAATTATTTCTGAAAAACAGTTAATAATTATTGATAAACAATAATAAGTTATTATCTTAGGGCAATTATTAACAAACACCTCTATGAAGAAATTCACCTTAATT
>CAYGOW010000060.1:11991-13264 GCA_964351425.1 uncultured Roseivirgaceae bacterium | reverse complement strand
ATTTGTGTCTCGCGTAACAGGGTGTCCAATCGTTGATAGTTCTTTTCAATTAGTTCCTGCCGCTCCATATTCACCAACGCATTGTAATACGCCTTGCTGACGTTTTCGATGACATCAATCTGCGTCTTGATCTGATCCTTTTGGGAAAGCTCCTGAAACGTTTTGGCCGCCCTTAGCCCGACGAAATACGATCCATCAAAAACCATCTGCGTCAAGTTGACCGAAGCTGAACCGGCATAATCCGTACCGAAACGTGCAGGAACAGGCGGTGATTCGGGAATTTCTGAATCCGGAGGGATCAACCCCTGATTAATGAGGGTTTGATACAACGCCGGAGTGATAAAGTCCGGAATAAAGGTGGTTCTGATTTGAGGGTTGTATGATAAATCAACACTGCCGTTGATCTGTGGTAAGCCCTCGGAGAATACTTCCTTAACATTTCGTTCAGCCCTTTCCCGTTCAATCTCTGCATTAAGCAATGACTGATTGTGCTCAAGCGCATACGTGATCGCCTCGTCAAGCGTAAAAACCGAGTCGGCTGGGGCCGTCTGTGCGGATGCAGCAGACAAACCTCCTAAAATCAACCCGATGAAAATGAGTAAATCTTTTGACCGTAGCATTATCTGTAATTTTGTTGTTGTTCCTGGTTATATTTTTCAAATAGTTTCCTGCCTTGTTCCGTGACAATTCCATAAATGAAATGGTCAAGCATCTGCATCTGCGTTTCACGAAAATCAAACTGGTCCCTTGGGAATTTTGACGGATCAAAGGCCAATTGCACTTCTTCCAGTCGAAGCAAAGCAAGTACAGGTACATTTATCCCGGACCGGTAATATCCCAGTTCAATACCCCGGTTCAAATTACTTTCTATCTGATTCCGGATATACTCCATCTTAAACCGGCTAAAACGCTCCCAGGCCTTTGGATGAAATTTTTGGATATCATAAAGCAGACTTGGATTCAGGTCCTTAAAATGCTTACGCATGCAATTGGACATTTGCGTTAATTCATTCACAGGATCCAGTGCATTGGCAAAAACCGAGTCGTATTCCGTCTTGGTTTCATCAATATATAGCTGGGTGGCCAAGTCCACAATCTCGTCCTTGTCGGCAAAATATTGATAAATGGTTTTCTTCGAAACGGAGAGGCTCCTTGCCAAATCATCCATCGATACACTGCGTATGCCGTACTGATGAAACAAGTCGCTGGCTCCCTGTAAAATCTTTTCTTTTATTTCCATAGGTTCTTCCGGATACTTAGGAAACTTCTGTGA
>CAYGOW010000060.1:8270-11981 GCA_964351425.1 uncultured Roseivirgaceae bacterium | reverse complement strand
GTAGTAACGAAAGGATTAAAAAATGGTTCCGGATTTTGAAAAAAAATTTTTATTATCCTTCCGATCACCAGAAAGGGCATAGTTTAGCAGGATGGTTCATTCGGTATACCTAAATAACCACGAGGTACTCATTCATTATACCTGGCAGGGAAATGGTGATAGAATACTTTTCACCTTTCACGGATTCGGGCAATCCGGCGAAGCCATGTATCCACTGGGTGAAGCCCTGAAAGATGAATACCGCACATGTCACATTGACATATTTTACCATGGCCGGAGTTATTGGAAAGAGGTACTTGGTCCGCTGACAAAAGACCAATGGATTACCATTTTCAAATCAATTTTAGATAAAGAGAACATCGACCGGTTTAGCATAGCCGCCTTCAGCATGGGTGGGAAGTTTTTACTATGCACAGCTGAGGCCATGCCCGAGAGACTTGACCAGCTCATCTTTATTGCTCCTGATGGCATAAAAACAAGCAAATGGTATAGTCTGGCCTCCTATCCCATAGTATTCAGGCATTATTTCCGATCTATGATCGTGCGGCCCTGGCGTTTCTTCTCCCTGATGCGCATCCTGCAAAAAGTGGGACTACTGGACAAAGGGTTGGCAAAATTTGCCGCGACGCAAATGGATACCCGGCGTAAACGTCGACGGGTCTACTATTCGTGGGTGATGTTCAGGAAACTACGATTCGACAAGAAACGAATCGCAGGCCTCATCAATAGGTATGAAATTGATTGCCAATTCTACCTGGGCAAATACGACAAAATAATAACCCCTGAGGGAATGCAAAAGCTTACGCGACACCTGGACAACTACGATATGCTGGTTCTCGAATCAGGTCACAATCAACTTATTCGCGCAACAGCCGCCACGCAAGGTGCAAAAAAATAATGGATTCCTTATTTTTGTTTCGAATTTGAAATAAACCCCAGATCTTTTGAATACCAGGATACGAAATAAACTTATTCAACTTGCCCGGACCGATGGCGGGCCCATCTCCTATCGACGATTAAACCAGACCGCTGAACTTTGGCTTAATTTTGATATTAAGCATGAGAAACAACTGTTGGGCGAACTTCTGGATGAGATCTCCGAAGAAGAGCACAAGGCGAAGCGACCATTGTTAAGCGCCCTGGTTAAAAACGGCAAAACGGGCCAGGATGACAGGTTTTACAAGATGTGCGAGCGCATAGGTATGGGAGAATGGCGTGACTTAAAGAAAGATAAATCCTTTAAGAAAAAGCAAATAGAAGCATGCCGTGAGTTCTGGAACGAAGAAAAAAACTACAAGAAGTATTTCTAGGATTCTCTGAATCCACACGTCAGGGTGTGTGCACAATCTGGTTACTTTTAGCTATTTTTGCAACGAATTCAGATAACGCACGAACCTTCAATTTTCATGATTCAATTCTTTCTGGGTCTTCATGACGTCATTTATGCCGTAGGCAGTTCAGATTCATTCTCACCTTCAGACCAGGAAAAACTGACCTGGCTATTCGGACAGGCCGAACCTCTTGAAAAGGATAATTTGCATGGACATTTTATAGGTCCGCGAAAGGAAATGATCACGCCCTGGAGTACCAATGCGGTGGAAATAACGCAGAATATGGGGCTCTCGGGGATATTCCGCATCGAACAATTCTACCGTGTATCCTCTTCAGCTGCGTCTTTTGACCGAATGCTGCAGGCACGGTATGACGTACTGGACCAGGATACATTTACCATAGTACACCCGCCTGAACCCGTTCAGGATATCCATGACATCCAGGCTTATAATCAACAGCAGGGACTTGCGTTGAGCGATGATGAAATCCAGTACCTGGAATCTGTCAGCAAGGATCTCGGAAGGCCGCTGACCGACAGTGAAGTATTTGGTTTCAGCCAGGTCAATTCAGAGCACTGCCGCCATAAAATTTTCAATGGATCCTTTATCATTGATGGGGTTGAAAAAGAAAAGTCACTCTTTCAACTGATCAAGGAAACCTCCAGAAAGCATCCCAATCGCATCGTATCGGCATATAAAGACAATGTTGCCTTCGTTCAGGGTCCGGCCGTGGATCAGTTCGCCCCGGCACGTCAGGATGTAGCGGATTTCTTTCGCACATCACCGATGAAAACGGTATTGAGCCTGAAGGCCGAAACACACAATTTTCCTACGACTGTTGAGCCATTTAATGGGGCCGCGACAGGTACCGGCGGAGAAATTCGGGATCGGCTGGCAGGCGGCAAGGGAAGCATCCCCCTGGCCGGTACTGCCGTCTACATGACCTCCTACCCCAGAAGTGAGGCCAACAGGCCCTGGGAATCTGCTGTAGAGCCACGTAAATGGCTTTATCAGACCCCTCTTGACATTCTCATCAAAGCATCGGACGGGGCAAGCGACTTCGGAAATAAATTCGGACAACCCTTGATCTGTGGCAGTCTGCTGACCTTCGAACATGAGGAACAGGGAAAAACCTATGGCTATGACAAAGTCATTATGCTGGCGGGAGGCATCGGATTTGGGAAAGAAAAAGACAGCCTGAAGGACACCCCAGACAAAGGGGACAAAGTGATTATCCTCGGTGGTGAGAATTATCGTATCGGAATGGGTGGTGGAGCCGTTTCTTCCGTTGCTACCGGAGAATTTGATAATACAATAGAACTCAACGCGGTACAACGATCTAACCCTGAAATGCAAAAGCGTGCCATGAACGCGATCCGTGCTTTGCAGGAAAGGGAGGAGAATCCAATCGTCTCCATTCATGATCATGGCGCAGGAGGTCATCTGAACTGTTTATCCGAACTTGTTGAGGAAAAAGGTGGCCGTATTGATGTGGCAAAATTACCCCTGGGAGATCCAACCTTATCGGACCGGGAAATCATCGGCAACGAATCTCAGGAACGGATGGGATTGATCTTGCATGAAAAGGATGTCGAGGACCTTCGTCGCATTTCTGAGCGCGAGCGCGCGCCCATGTATGTGGTGGGAGAAGTTACGGGGGATATGCGGTTTGTCTTTGAGAATAAGAAAACAGGGAAAAATCCGATGGACTGGTCGTTGCACCACATGTTTGGTTCATCGCCAAAAACCATCCTGGAAGATACTCGTCGCAATGAGGTGTTGGAAGTCAAAACACATGACCTCAACAATTTAAACGATTACCTCAATGAGGTTTTGCAACTGGAGGGTGTGGCATGTAAAGACTGGCTGACCAATAAAGTTGACCGGTCTGTCACGGGAAAAGTGGCAACTCAGCAAACCTGCGGTGCGTTGCAGTTACCACTCAATGATGTCGCTGTCATGGCACTGGATTATGCCGGATTTGAAGGAGTCGCAACCTCGATAGGACATGCGCCAGTAGCCGGACTGGGTGATGCGGCCAGAGGCTCACGACTGTCCCTGGCCGAAGCCCTGACCAACCTGGTATGGGCGCCACTCACTTATGGCCTTCAGGGCGTCTCCCTGAGTGCCAACTGGATGTGGCCCGCACGCAATGAAGGGGAAAATGCCCGTCTTTATGATGCGGTTGAAGCATTAAGCAAATTTGCCATTGCCTTGGGTATTAATATTCCCACTGGCAAGGACTCGCTCTCCATGACCCAAAAGTATCCTGACGGAAGTATGGTATATTCTCCCGGTACAGTGATCATATCAAGTGTAGGTGAAGTGAACGATATTCGCCGGACCATTACCCCGGTTGCGGCTGTATCAGACGCTTCTA
>CAYGOW010000060.1:3373-8260 GCA_964351425.1 uncultured Roseivirgaceae bacterium | reverse complement strand
TTTCGCCAGGGCCTTCACTGCGGTCCAGGAATTGATCCATGAAAATAAAATACTCGCCGGCCATGATATCTCTGCAGGCGGGTTCATTACCGCATTGCTTGAAATGTGCTTTCCGTCTACGGCTTGTGGTATGGACATTGATCTTTCTGAAATTCCCGAACCGGACCTGGTTAAGCTTCTGTTCAGCGAAAAGCCGGGGGTCATCCTTCAGGTAAAAGATGCAGAGGAAGTAATGGAACACCTAGAGAATGCGTCGTTGCGGGCTTACATCATCGGCGGAACCACCGGAACGCATGAAATTGACCTTCGTCACAGAGATCACCGAATTACGCTTGACGTGGCTACGCTACGGGATACGTGGTTTAAAAGTTCCTACCTCATGGACCGCAAGCAGCGCCCTGAAAATCTCGCGAAAGCACGGTTTAAAAATTACAAATCACAACCCCTGAACTTCCATTTCCCGGAGGCATTCAATGGATCATTAAAAGATTCCGGCCTGACATTGCGGCGCAAGAAATCTTCGGGCAGTAAGGCTGCCATTATCCGGGAGAAAGGGGTGAATGGAGACAGAGAAATGGCCTGGTCACTGCATCTCGCCGGATTTGATGTAAAAGATATTCATATGACTGACCTGATAAGTGGACGGGAAGATTTGAGTGACGTCAATCTGATTGTATTTGTCGGAGGCTTCTCAAATTCCGACGTGCTTGGTTCTGCAAAAGGATGGGCCGGCGCATTCCGCTACAATGAGAAAGCCAATGCTGCGCTGAAAAACTTTTACGCCCGTAAAGATACCCTGAGCCTTGGTGTTTGTAACGGATGTCAACTTATGATGGAATTAGGTCTCATTAATCAATCCATGGAAGAACATCCTACCATGCAACACAATGCATCCCATAAATTTGAGTCTGCATTTGTTTCGGTAGAAATTCCGGAAAGTCCCTCCATCATGTTCAATACATTATCCGGAAGCCGGCTTGGTGTCTGGCTGGCACATGGAGAAGGGAAGTTTGATTTTCAGGGCAAGCAAGATCAATTCCATACAGTAGCACGATATGCTTATGATACCTACCCGGGGAATCCCAATGGTTCCGAAGGAAGTACAGCCGCCGTATGCTCAGCTGATGGACGGCATACAGCGATTATGCCACACCTGGAACGATCGATTTATCCGTGGAACTGGCCGTATTATCCAGCAAGTCGAGGGAATGATGAAATCTCACCATGGATCCTCCCGTTTATCAATGCCCGGGAATGGGTTGAAAAACACCGATAGGTAAAACAGGCGACATCCTCGAGATTTTGTCATGGATTTGCTGGTAGAAGAAATTTTTTTGGGGTAAATTCATAGCAATCTAAACTACAGCCTATTATGAAAAACCACTACTTATCAGGATCTCTTCCTATTCTTCTATTGGCCCTTCTCATGTCTGGTTGTTTCTCCTACCGTGAACTACCCGTGGAATATGATTACAGCTACAGGGGCAGGTTCGATAAATACAACTCCTACGACTTTGTCTCACAAACCGAGCACCTTCAGCAAAGCTCAGACCAGGTATTCGGCCTGATCCATGGAGCTATTGAGTCACATATGAATTTTCTTGGCTATAAGCGCCGGGATAAAAAGCCTGACTTACTGCTAACTTATTCTGTTTTTGTTGACAGCCTGAGTTTCCGTGGTTATCAGCAACCCAATATTGAAGACTGGATGGAAAGACAGGAACGCGACCTGGAATATGAACAACTCAAATTCAGTATTCCGAAAGGAACATTGCTTATACAGGTATTCGACAGAAAACAAAATGCTTCTATCTGGCAGGGATATGCAACGGACCAGTACGGACAGGTTAATTTTACGGACGAAAGAGAAGTCAGGAATGCGGTAAGATCGATTTTAAATAAGTACCAATTCTTCGCAGATGGCTTCCTGGAGGAGAAAGAAAAAATCATGACGCAAACTCCTTGATAAATTTTCACGTCTTGCTTTTCCTTTTTTAAAAATAATTATACCTTTGCCATCCGAAATTCAAGGGGATTTCACTGCCCGATGGTGTAACTGGCAACACGTCTGATTTTGGTTCAGAAGAGTCTAGGTTCGAGCCCTAGTCGGGCAACGTAATTTTCGGTTAAGATCCGGAATGTATTGAAAGGGTGGACATCTGTCCACCTTACTTATTTTAACGTTTTGAGAAATTCATGTCCAAGGTAAAAATATTTTCAGGAGAAGCGTCTTTATATCTCGCGGAAAAAATTGCCGACGCATATGGCAAGCCCTTGGGTAAAAGCACTTTACAGCGGTTTAGTGACGGTGAAATTTCTCCTTTCTTTCAGGAGTCCATTCGCGGGTCGGATGTATTCCTCATTCAATCAACCTTTCAGCCATCTGAAAATTTCATGGAGCTGTTGCTAATGATTGACGCGGCCAAACGTGCCAGCGCCAAATATGTAACAGTAGTAGTTCCTTATTTCGGATATGCCCGACAGGACAGAAAAGACAAGCCACGTGTTGCGATTGCAGCAAAACTCATGGCAAACCTGCTGGCCGCTGCCGGAGCTGACAGGATAATGACATGTGACCTGCACGCGGATCAGATACAAGGCTTTTTCGACATGCCTGTTGACCACCTCGATGGTACCTCGATCTTTATTCCTTACCTGAGAAGCCTGAATCTTGAAGATATAACGTTTGCTTCCCCGGATGTTGGCGGGGTTAAACGTACACGGGCGTTTGCAAAATTCTTTAATGCCGAGTTGGTTGTTTGTGATAAGCATCGTCAACGTGCTAACGAAGTTGCCTCCATGCGTCTCATTGGTGATGTGGAAGGAAAAGACGTTGTAATGGTGGATGACCTTGTGGATACCGGGGGTACGATGTGCAAGGCAGCTGATCTGCTTAAGGAAAAAGGTGCACGATCGGTCCGTGCAGTGGTGACCCACCCTGTTCTATCCGGGAATGCGTATCATAACATTGAGAAGTCGGCACTTGAAGAACTGGTAGTTACCGACACCATCCCGTTAAAAAGAAAATCCGAAAAGATCCAGGTACTTACAGTGGCCGATCTTTTCGCTAAAGCAATTCGTGCCATTCATGAGCACGGATCAATAAGTTCACTGTTTATTCAATCCTAATTTTCATTTAACTAAATAATATACTTATGAAAACTCTCGAGATTATAGGGTATAAAAGAGCAAATCTCGGCAAAACAGAATCGAAAAGGCTCAGAGAAGAAGGTAATGTACCAGGTGTACTTTACGGAGGCGATGAGCAAATTCATTTCTATGCGCCAATGATACTCTTTCGTGATTTGGTTTACACCGATCGAGCCCATTTCGTTAATCTGAACATTGAAGGACAAGAATTCCAGGCAATTCTGCAAGATGTCCAGTTCCATCCGGTAAGTGAGGTTATTCTTCACGCAGATTTTCTCCAATTATTTGAAGGAAAGCCTGTAAAAATGAATATCCCTGTCCACTTTGAAGGCACCTCCCCGGGGGTTACCAAAGGTGGAACGCTTATCAAGAAGCGTCGTTACCTTTCCATTAAGTCATTGCCTAAAAACATGCCGGAATACGTAACGGTTGATCTTTCAGTACTTGATTTCGGACGCTCAATTAAAGTAGAAGAAATTACTGAAAATAACTTTGAAATACTTGATCCTAAAATCGCGTCTGTTGCGGTTGTTGAGGTGCCAAGAGCACTTCGCGGTAAAGCAGAAGACGAGGAGGATGAAGAACTCGAAGAAGGAGAAGAAGGCGCAGAAGGTGCCGAAGGAGAAGCTGCTGAAGGTGGAGACGCTGAAGGCGGGGACAAAGCAGAAAGCTAACCTGTACCTCCCAATATTATTAAGCCCTGTAGCCCAACGCTACGGGGCTTTTTTCTGACTTTTACATAAATACGTAACTTCATCCCATGAAATATCTCATAGCCGGACTGGGTAATATAGGTTCCGAGTATGAACTCACACGACATAATATTGGTTTCCTGACGCTTGACCGGCTGGCCGAAAAGGAAAACCTGACTTTCACGCATGCACGACATGCCAATATCGCTGAATACAAATCCAAAGGAAGACAGATCCACCTGATCAAACCCACAACATACATGAATCTCAGTGGAAAAGCTGTTGGCTATTGGCTTCAGGAGTTAAAAGTGCCCAAAGAACGCTTGCTTGTTGTTGTGGATGATATAGCGCTTCCATTCGGCAAACTGCGTATGCGTGCAAAAGGCTCCTCAGCCGGACACAATGGGTTAAAAAACATTGAACAGCTTAACGGCGGACAGGATTATGCCCGGTTAAAAATGGGCATCGGAGATGACTTCCGGCCTGGTCAGCAGGTAGATTACGTCCTCTCCAACTTTACCAAAAGTGAATTCGACGAACTCCCGTTTGTTATGGACCGGGCCATTGATATGATCAATGGATTTTGTACCATCGGAATCACACGTACCATGAGTCAATACAATGATTAATTATGGACCACCGAATCAACGCATCTATTCAAATTATTCCAAAATCAGATAATAAGGATACCTACGCCCTGGTCGATAAAGCGATTCTAACCATCCGTGACAGTGGGTTAAAACATATGGTTACTCCGATGGAGACCATTGTGGAAGGCACCTATGAGGAAATAATGCAGGTGTTCAAAGAAGCCAATGAGGCCGTCTTGCCGTATGCTGACGAACTAATTGTCTTCATTAAACTACATATCAACTCAGCAAGGGACGTAACCTTTGAGGAAAAAACCGAAAAATGGTCCTGAACGATTAGCTGATGGTCGATCCGTTATCGACAGTAGTGGAAGGTTGAATAAAATACAATTTCCCTTCTTTGTCTTCTGCCATCAATACCATTCCCGCCGACTCTGTCCCCATCATTTTACGGG
>CAYGOW010000060.1:0-3363 GCA_964351425.1 uncultured Roseivirgaceae bacterium | reverse complement strand
CCAGAACACTGACCTGCTGACCTCTCACTTCTTCGCGTGTAAAATGCCCGGCAATACCACTCAGCACAGTGCGTACATCAACGCCGGTATCAATAGTCAGCTTCAGCAATTTTTTTGATTTAGGCACTTTTTCTGCCTCTATCACCGTCCCTACCCGCATATCCATTTTCATGAAGTCATCAAATACGATTTCCTCCTTCAAGGGGGTTACTTCTTTTTCAGTATTTTCTTGTTCGTTCATAGTTCGTGTAGCTTCTAACCTGGCAACTTGTGCCTCTATCTTATCATCTTCAATTTTTTCAAACATCAACGCTGGTTCTCCCAGTTGATGATCCGGTGCGATCAGATTGATACTTCCTGCATCTTTCCAGGTATAGGTCTCCAATCGCAGCATTTCCTTCAATCGATCCATCGAAAAAGGAAGAAACGGCTCGCCCACTATGCACAGGTTGGCGGCGATCTGCAGGGACAAGTTCATAATCGTTTTTACCCGCTCAGGGTTATTCTTTATCTCCTTCCAGGGTTCAGTATCCGCCAGGTATTTATTTCCAGCACGGGCCAGTTCCATAAACGCATTCAACCCTTCCCTGAATTTAAACTGATCAAGTGCCTGCTCTATCTTTCGGGGTGTATCACCAATGACCTGGCACACTTCTTCATCGATTGGGAATAATTCTCCGCGTTCTGGCACAACCTGGTCATAGTATTTCTTTGTCAGGACCAGTGAACGATTAATAAAATTGCCCAGGATCGCCACCAGTTCATTATTATTTCGAGCCTGAAAATCCTTCCAGGTAAAGTCATTATCCTTGGTTTCCGGCATATTGGCCGTCAGCGTATACCGCAGCACATCCTGTTTATTCGGAAAGTCTTCCAGGTACTCATGCAGCCAAACCGCCCAGTTCTTCGACGTACTGATCTTATTCCCTTCGAGGTTCAGAAATTCATTGGCCGGCACATTGTCTGGTAAAATATATTCTCCCGTCGCCTTGAGTATGCATGGGAATATGATACAGTGGAATACAATATTATCCTTTCCAATAAAATGCAGCAAGCGGGTATCTTTATCTTTCCAGTAAGGTTCCCAGTCTTTTCCAGATTGTTCGGCCCATTCCTTTGTTGCCGAAATGTATCCGATCGGAGCATCAAACCAGACATATAAAACCTTTCCTTCCACCCCGTCTATGGGTACCTGCACACCCCAGTCCAGATCGCGGGTCATTGCCCGGGGCTGTAAACCATTATCCAGCCACGACTTACATTGTCCATAGACATTGGATTTCCACTCGGTGTGATTATCCAGAATCCATTCCCGCAACCAGGGTTCATAGTCATTCATCGGAAGATACCAATGAGTGGTTGTTTTCTTTACAGGTTTAGCCCCACTGAGTGCCGATCTTGGGTTAATTAATTCCGAAGGACTCAAAGACGTCCCGCATTTTTCACATTGGTCGCCGTATGCATTATCAAACCCACAATTCGGACACGTTCCGATAATGTAACGGTCGGCCAGGAACTGCCCTGCCTCCTCATCGTAGTATTGTTCGGATGAATTCTCCGTGAATGCCCCTTTATCGTACAGCTGTTTGAAAATGGCTGAAGAGGTTTCATGGTGCACCTTGGCAGAGGTGCGAGAATAGATATCAAACGATATTCCGAATTCGCTGAACGATTTTTTTATAATTCCATGATACTTATCAACGATCTCCTGCGGCGTAACCCCTTCTTTCCGGGCCCTCAAGGTAATGGCAACGCCATGTTCATCCGAACCACACACGAATAAGACATCCTCCTGTTTGCTTCGCATATAGCGGGCATAGATATCTGAAGGAACATATACACCGGCCAGATGACCAATATGGACCGGTCCGTTGGTATACGGTAAAGCCGCTGTAATCGTATGTCGTTTGAATTTTGTCATAGTTTACCTTATTCTCCGACAAAGATAACAAAACACGGGAGCGCCGTGCATGCTCCGACATATTTTCCATTGATTGTGTCTGTAAAAGCAATTATGTATCTTCCGAAAAAAAACATGAAGCCTATCCTACTCCTGCTACTTGTTCTGGCCCCTGCCCTGACGTATAGCCAGACACCAGAAGATCGCCTCAGTGCCCTTGGAATTGAATTGCCTACACCTTCTGCGCCAATAGCCAATTATGTCAAATACGTCCAAACAGGTAATTTACTCTTCTTGTCTGGCCATGGGCCATGTGATCAGGATCATCTCGGAAAAGTGGGAAGCGATTTGACTATTGAGGAAGGATACGCCTCTGCAAGAAATACTGGTATTTGCCTTCTCGCCACTTTGAAAAGTGCCGTTGGGGATCTAAGTCGTGTAAAACGGATTGTTCGTGTATTCGGCATGGTGAATGCCACAGAGAATTTTACGGATCATCCAAAGGTCATAAACGGTTGTTCCGATTTAATGACAGAGGTTTTTGGGGAGAATGGCAAACATGTGCGTGCCGCAGTCGGTATGGCATCCTTACCCGGAAACATTCCTGTTGAAATCGAAATGATCGTTGAATTACACGATGAGTAATTAATCACTCTCCGCTTCAGGAATAGGAGGCGCTGGCGCCAGATCAGTCGGAGCCTCCGGCCCGCTGATAGATGCATCACCGGTGTAGTCCAGGGCATCATATACAATTAAAAACGTAGGACGAATGACCGAGGCGATTTTATCCGGTTCATTTACCTCAACAATTTCCACCCTGTCTGCCTGGATTCCCTTCGATTCAAAAAGATATCCCTGCACAAGCTGCATATGCTGGGTACGTAAATAACCTATTCGTTCGGTTAATGCCTCTTCGCCCATCATTTTTCGGCTCATTTCCGCTACGGACATACTGCCTAATCCTCCGGTTTCCTTGTTCAGGAAAACCACGAATAAAGAATCCGTATTATCCACGCCATCTGCCGAACGATATCCGGAGGACAGGGAATCAGGCAAAAATTCGAGGAAACGCGTCTTTGCGTGTTTGAGGGCTATTGCATCTTTCTCCTCCTTCTCATTTAAAACATATTCCAGCCGGGCACGGAGGTCTTCCTTGTTTTCCAGCACACGGGTCAGCAGATTCAGGGATTTTTCCTGGGGAGCGGCCAGCGAATCCTGGTCAAGGCCAAACCGAACCGCCTTTAAGTCATCTTCATCCGCATCCAGTGCGCGAGCTAAAAATTTATAGGGAGAAGCCACTGCTTTGCTGAGCACGTTCATCAAAACTTTTAATATGATGGGCCCTACCTTATAATTTGGATCATTGAGATCTCCTTCAATGGGTAACTTAAGATCAACATTTCCTTCTACGTCTTTAAGTAGTCCGAATGCAAAACGGAGCGGAATATTATATTCCGTTTCAA
>CAYGOW010000059.1:0-13340 GCA_964351425.1 uncultured Roseivirgaceae bacterium | reverse complement strand
ATCTGAGTGAAGAAGAACTCATCGAACTCAATGCGTTGTGCCAGATTCTACCGGGTCCTACTTCCACGCAAACTATTACTGCCATTGGATTTCGTATCGGTGGACCAAATCTCGCGTATCTCACGCTATTGGTCTGGATGCTGCCGGCAGTAACACTAATGACCATTGCAGGTATTCTGATCTCTAATTTTCAGGAGAAAAATAACTCCCTGGATTTCACCCGCTTTATCCAGCCTATGGCGGTTGGGTTTGTGGCATATGCGGCATTCAAGATTATTGTACGCGTGGTCAAAAGTAAAACCGCCTTGTTTTTAATGATCGGTTCGGCCATAATCTCTTTTGTGGCAAACTCACCGTATGCTTTTCCAAGTATTCTGATCGTGGCAGGCTTACTGACTGCCTTCAAGTATAAGCGTCACAGCATCGAAGAGAAAGAAGGCATTAAAATTCAATGGGCCAATTTCATTTTATGGGCAGGCGTATTTATCATGGCGGCCGTATTAGGTGGAGTTACACAGTATCGTCCCCTTCTTTTGTTCGAAAATTTCTATCGTAGCGGGAGCCTGATCTTTGGCGGCGGACAGGTATTGATCCCTTTTTTATATACTGAATTCGTTGAATTAAAGGGATATCTGAGTTCGGAAGAATTTCTGACCGGCTACGCGGTCGGCCAATCCGTGCCGGGCCCGGTCTTTTCATTCTGTGCCTACATCGGCTCGCTATCCATGCGTGACGAAGGACTGACAGGAGAATTCCTGGGGAGCCTGGCGGCATCAGCAGGAATATTTCTTCCCGGTACATTCCTGATATTCTTTGTCATCCGTTTCTGGGATCAGCTGAAGAAATATCGTATTGTACGTGCTTCCCTGGAAGGGATCAATGCCGCGAGTTCGGGAATGGTCGCCTCAGCAGCCGTACTTATGTTCCTTCCGCTTACACCCAACGTCGTCAACTTCTCACTTACCATTGGCACATTTCTGCTTCTTCAGTTTACAAAAGTTCCGGCCCCACTTATTATCCTTGGAGGGATTCTGGCTGGTGTGTTGATTTAAGATGAGTGAGCGTTCAGTCAGCATATAGTGTGAGGATACAGGATACAGTACCGGATTTTGGATCATGACACTCTTTATTACTCCACTAGGGCACACGTGTCCGCTGTAGCCTCCTTGCTGCGGCTATGGTGGCGGAGCGTGGACGCTCCACCGGACGGTTTAATTTAGAGTCCGCCGTAGCCTCCAGGCTGCGGCAGGTAGAATAAATTGGCGGAGCACAGATGCTCTGCCTGACGAGGGAGGAACTTTTGTTAGTGTGTCCGTTCTGGCAAGGAGCGATTAAATTTTAAAAACCGCCATAAAAAAACCCCTTACCATTTGGCAAGGGGTTTATCATCATGAAAACTTAGATTGTCTATCCTAACTGGAATACAATAGGTACGATAATTCGTTGCTTAACAGGTTTTCCACGCTGCTTTGGCGGGCTCCACTTGGGAGCACCCTTGATTACGCGAACGGCTTCTTCATCACAACCGGCTCCAATTCCTTTTACAGATTGTACTTCAGTGAGTGTACCGTCTTTGTCCACAACAAACTGTACGAATACTTTTCCTTCAATACCCATTCGACGAGCTTGCGCAGGGTACTTCAAATTGTCAGAAATGTACTTGTAGAATGCTGGATATCCACCCGGAGGAGTTGCAGGATCTTCCACTACAAGGAATACTTCCTCTGCAGTTTCTTCTTCTGGTGCCTCATCTACAATAATTTCTTCAATTACAGTCTCTTCTGTAATTTCTACATCGAGATCCACTTCAATCTCTTCCTCGATTTCCTCTTCATCAGGAACCTCGATGATCTCAGGCTGCTGAATTTTTGGTGGTGGGGGAGGCGGTTGCTCCGTAGGAGGAATCTCTAATAATTCTTCAAAATTGTCATCAGTCCGTGCGAAGTCAACGAATTCTTCATCGTAATCCTTGTAATTGAAAGCAAATACAACGACTAGCATGGTCACAAAAAGACCAACATTGAAGAATAAACCGGTTTTCTTCCGCAGGTTCGCTTTTTCTGTCTTTTTTGGCTCCATTGGTATTCCTGGTCTAAGTTCTACTAGTTTTATTACTCGTAATCTCAAATATAATGAAAGTCACATACTTTCGGTATTTTTTTTTGAGTTCAATGCTTTAAACAAGAGTAAAGCTAAAAAAGATCCCACTGTATTTGCCAGTGCATCAAACAGCTCCATGGCTCTGTCAGGGATCAGATCCTGTATAAATTCAATGACTATTCCGTAAAGAACGGCCAGAATGAAGCCGATCCACATGGATTTATTCAGGCTATAGTTACCTGAACGGTAAAAGGCAAACATCAATAAAAGGGCCTGAATACAGAAAATTCCTGAATGACCCAGTTTGTCATAGCTAAACAGGGTGGCATTGGGAACATATTTCCCCGGGGTTAACGTGAGAATCAGAATGATGCCTGCCCAAAGAATGGCAGAGATCACGAAAAACCGGGTTCCTAGTCTGTTAAGCACCGATCACTTCCTGATATGCGTCTGCGTCCATCAGGCCATCCGCAGTGTCATCAGATATTTTAATTTTGATCATCCAGCCTTTGCCGTAGGGGTCTTCATTGACCAACTCCGGCGAATCTTCCAATTCACCATTAACTTCGGTGATCGTTCCGGATATGGGCATAAACAGATCGGATACGGTTTTTACCGCTTCTACGGTACCAAATACCTCTCCTTCCTCGATTTCTTCGCCTTCGGTTTCAATTTCAACATAGACAATGTCGCCCAATTCGCCCTGGGCAAAATCGGTGATGCCTACGGTTGCAATGTCGCCTTCAATTTTAATCCACTCGTGGTCTTTGGTATACTTCAGTGATTCAGGTACGTTCATGATAATTGATAAAATTAAAATATTCCCAAAAATACATTCTTTTTGGAAATGCCACTATGGATGCCGCGAATGTTTATTGGTCCAGGCTGAATCTTACCTGGAATCCTGCCCGGGTTGTAGAGCGACGAGGGGTGCTTGATATCTTGGGATCATTGATCGTGCGCTCAAAATAGGCCTGGATCGAAAGCCGGTCGCTCAGAACGTAGGAGACATTCGGTCGTAGCTGGAAATTCCAGGTTCCGTTGGTAACCGTACTTAATTCATCAATTTTCCGCTGTATGGTCTGCGTGTCACGAATGGTCAAATCCAGGCGGAAACGAAGGTCATTCTTCAGGACAATTGTCCGACCGCGTGATCGGAAGGGCAGGGTCATATTCGCTTTGGTAAAACCGATTCCTACCTGTATGTCGTAATTCTTGACTTCAGTAACCTGTGAGTTATTTATGTTCAACACCAGGTCACGCTTGGTCTTGTAAGCAATATTCGCCTCAACCCTGCTTTTTGTCCGCAGGTTGATACCAAGCAGGGGCGCGAATTGCTCGGTAATCACTACCTGATTGATGGTATAAAGCGGTACCCGTTCGTCTTCTGATATAATCCCAAAGTAGGACTCGTTATATTCTTCGAGTTTTGAATCCAGGCCAATATTATCATTGTACTGGAGACTTGTGGTATAGTTATTTACTGTGTAACTGCTCTGATAGCCATGGGTGATGCTTATGCTGGAGAATACATCACTTAGTCCTTTCCATTGAGATAATCCGGTATATTCCACCCGCCAGTTGGGAATAGGTGTCTTGGGGAAAGGGCTCAAACCGACCTGCCCCGGATCCTTTCCGCTGTATGCGGCGATAAATGCAGGAATGAGAATATCCTGGCTGTTGGTATCATAGTCTACCCCGGTACGCTCTTTGAATCGTTCGAGAATCTCCAGGCGATAGTCTTCAAAATTCGTAAAGGCCGGGGAATTATTGACATCCTTTGACCCCTCAAAGGCCGTTTTGATCGCCAGGAAGGAAATGGCATAGGTTCCTGTTCGGTTTGGGCTTTCCGATACAAAGATATCCGGGTCCGTATCTGAGGCGTGAAATAATTCCTGATAGTTTGAGAGTTTTGCCTTACGAACGTCTAACTGTATGGTAAAATTCTTCGCCGGCTCCAGGTTAGCCCGGATATTGTAATCCTGTAACTGATTCTGAACAAATGGCTGGGTCAGATTAGGATTATCGGTAATATGGCCTTCACGTGCCAGGTCCTCCAGGATACCCGGGTTCTGTGACCCCAGAATAAAAGGTAATCCGGGAGAGGTAAACGAACTGTCCAATCCGAACAGGAAAGCACGTGGCGTATACCCCGGTAAGATGGTCCCCTCTCTCTGCGTATAGGTAGCATTGACTGAACGCAGCATCATAAGGAACCGTCCGAATGACTTAAGTCCCTTGTTTTCCGACTTTTGTTTCACTGTATCTGCCTGGGTTGTATTCGTGAGTGAACTCCGCCTGGACCGTTGACTGGGGCTGTTGATTTCCCTCAGAAACCCGACTTTGTTGTATAATGCAACCATATCGATCTTTCCTGTCAGTGTATTGTCCCGGCTGTTCTGAATAGTATTTCCGAAGTCAAGGCTGTCCCGTCGTCCCTGGTCGCTGTAGAATGGCCCCGCGCGCCAGTTATACCCGGCTTCATAACGATACTCCGCATTCAACCAATCGGTGAGTGGTAATTTATCGAGCGGCACCTGGTAATTCATCGAGATACGCTGGTCAAAATTTTTCATCCTGCCGAAGTGCTTCAGGTTTGACCAGATAGAATCCCGTTTTTCTTCATTGTTTATTCTACCCTCGGGTTCGTCAATTATGGCATTGGCCCTGGCGGTATAGTCCAGGCGAAGGTTGTTGGACAGGTTCCAGTTGATATTATATACCCGGTCCATGGTAAAGAATTTTTCAAATCGGGCGACATCATTGTTGGGAACATCAATTTCGTTCCGGTAAACCGTTTCTTCAAACCGGCGACGCAGGTCTACCCGAAGTGCGATGTTGGTTGGTATCGGGTTGAAATTAAAATCCTTAATCAGCTGGAGGAAAGGTGAGTTCATCTTCTCCCAGTTGGCAAAAGGCTCCCAGGGCTTGTTTTGAGGCGCATAATTGTAGGCGATGGATGCATCATGGGAGACCCTCCGGTACTGTTGCAAATTGAAATTACTTCGGGTTCGCTCGCTAAAGGCATAACTCAGGCTGAGATTTTCAACATCATAAAAGTGTTTTTTCGCGTCTTCTTTTGTTTTGGTCTTCCTGACATTGCTGAAGTTCAGGCTTCTCGTAGTTGTTTCATCCGTTACAATCTGACGGTATTCATTCCGCTCGCTTTCGGTTGGGAAGGAAAGGAGAGAGGCTTCCAGGGAAATGTCGGGATTCGCCGGATCGAAAAAGGGCCTGATTAAATCTTTCTGGTAACTAACGTACATCGGGATTTGAAGACCAAAGGACTCAGGGAATAATTTATCTACCGCAATGTTGGCTGACACATCATAGGAGGTGGCATCTTCACGGGTGCGTTCGGCAATTCTCGATTGAACACCGCCAAACCCGAAGGTTGAATGTCTGACATTTGCCGTAACGTTCGCAAAGTCGGCCAGTTTTGCATTGAGCGTAGCGTTTGCCGCCCACCCCCGTGTATCATTAAAATCAGTAACGCGCAATTCGTTGGCCCATATACACGCTGAATGACTTGATCCGTCATCCCTCGGATTCCTGACCCCAATGGTCAACCAGGTGACTGCACTCATGTCCGGGTTACCGCGCAACCGAAGTTTATATCCTGCCTGATCATCAATGTCAGAGGAAAAGAATAGCTGACTTTTAGGAATCCCATTCCTGTCCCGCAGTGTTTTTAAGCTGTACAGGAAATTGAGGTCAAGATCGATTTCATTTTCCCTGGGCCAGATTTCTTCAGGAGAAATGGCCGAAGGGTTGGTCATTTTCAGTGGGACCTCGATTTCATAGTAGTTGGAGTCCACATCTGATCCCATCCGGAGAAATGCGGTAAGTTCATCATCCTCGGCTTCCCCATCGGCATGCAGGAACATCTTCACCCGGCCATAGTTGATAAGATCCAGGCTTACCTGTTTGTAGATTGCCCGGGCATCGGCATCTTCAAGCTGATCCACGCACACCTGGATCGATTGCTCATTCAGGCGACGTTCAACCGCTGCGGTATTATCCCTGTCGCGGGAGAATCCCGGGGGAAGTACATAAGGAGGACGGTTTTCAGTAGGGGTACCGTTTTCTTCAATATTCACCGTGGATACGGTAAAGTTATCAAAGTCATCGGGTTCAGGGATCACATCAAATCCAGGTTCATTCAGCTGATTAAGGTACCTTCTCCAGCGACTGGCGACCAGTCGGAAATTGGTCATTCGAAGAACCACGGGCTCGGAAAAATTGGTCATGTACATTCGAACGTACTTGATACTTTTAAACCCATTGATGTTTCCGACTTTGCTGTCAAATTGCCTGATGGGAATTCGGAACAGGTACCAGGTTACTTCTTCACCACTGTCATTACTTGTGATTTCATCCACCACATATTTATTGTTGGAAAGCTGATTGGGACGAAGAGGTACCCGGTATTCATAGTATTCTTCCAGTTCATTCAGGGTATTATCAGCGTTCAGGTCCTCATTATCCGGAATGATGGTACCAGATGGGACAAAGAGCTCATTGTTATTCGTGACCACGGGCGAATTATTCTCCATGCCATTGAAATTTTTGTATCGCTTAAGAACCTTGGCATCTTCCTGATCGAGTTCCGTACTGAGGAAATAACTAAAATCATCTGCACTTGGATCTGGGTTTGCCGCATAATCCGGGAATAGTTGACTTTCCTGAGCGTTATCAGCACCGTCCAGTCCGACGTCCTGATTGGGTCGCGCACCCGGATCATTGTCAAAAGCAGGAGTAAGAAACTGCTGGCGGGTTACATAGCCCCACTCATTTTGTGTGACTGCATCCGGATTATTTCCCACCCCATTGGGAGGCAAACCATTCTCAAAGGCATGCCGGCTATCACGCATGACATCTTCACTGATGCTACCCAGGTTAAAATATAAATCACCACCAGTGGTGTTCGGTTTAACATTTCCACGACCGTCATCGATATTGCCCCGTTGGGTGGTAATGAAAGGATCCATCACCCAGAATTCAATGTATTCCACGTTGGCTTTATCAAAATCAATTTCTGACCGGATGGCATTAGTGATTCCCGCCCAATTGGAACGAGGGTCCGGCAGGATATCATTGGTCCCGCTCGGGTTATAATTGTATTGCCCACGCTCTTCCGGATAGTAGGTGATGTTGAACATCTGCTGGAAATTGATGATGTTCTCATCAAGGTTCGGGAAGATTTCCTGGGGACGTACAAATCGCACATAGTGATTTTGCATATCCTCTTCCGTCACATTACCGGGCCGGCGCCGGTCATCACGATAAAACAGGTTATCGATCTGATACCAGGCGATCTTGGCCCGTTTGTAGGCAAATGACAGATCCCGTCTGCTCCCGTTGTATCGGTCATCTGGGGTCTGTGGCGTTGAAGCCAGGCGCCAGCTGTCTGGGTTCCCCAGGGTGAATGGGGTAGTGGAACTTTCAAAATCATCAATGTAGGAGGTCCCTTCCCCGTCGACAATGTTGGAGGTACCGGGAATGAGCTGGGCGAATTCTGCATTGAAGGTGACACTGGAAGGTTCTTTGGTTTGAATCAGCGGAAGCTTATCCACAAGTTTGGTGAGCAGGCGGCTGTCTTTACGAATGTTGACATCAAACCCGTACTTCGTATTTTTAGTTGGTTCATTACCGACACTGATCCTGGAAATCAGTGGCCGTTCGAAATGGTGCAGTAAGGTAGCACCAATATTTATTCCGTCATCCACCACATAATCAAGTCGGGTACCCAGCAAGGTCCTGGATTGGAAATTGAACAAATCCGCTTTTTCATACCGCACGGTAATATCTTTGCCGGAATTCAGAACCCCCTCGTTGATGATATTAACTTTTCCAAAGGTGTAATCCACCTGGTAATCCACCCCTTCCACCAGGGGCGCGCCACCTGCATATACCTGCACAGACCCCTCAGATATATTAAATCCCGGAATGACGATTTCATTGGCTGATCCGGATTGGAAACGACCGGTCAGGATATACTTGTTCTTGCTGGAGACGAGTTCGGCATCATTTTGCGTTTCATTGTATAATTCCTCGTACACATATTTATCCTCCAGGTCCTGGCTGTTCGGGTCCTGGGCGAATGCGTTTCTCAATTGATTTTCAAAGGGCTGTAAATTGGGGAAAATAATGATTCCCTGTTCAGGCTTAATGGTAATCCCGTCCACGAAATCAAAGTTTCCATCCGGCTGTGGGTCATTATTCGGATTTAATTTGTCCAGCCCCAGCAATTCGATCAGGGGGGTAACACTGGCGATTACACCTTCCTGCAACTGCGGGTTGTCAATTCCTGTCCGGTCATCACGATAGATAATTCGCAGGCTGAAATTCTCCCGTTCCAGATTGGTGGCATTCAGGTTATAGATGTTTTTCATCATCAGGTCCCAGGTAGGAACCCGTTCTCCGGCATTATCCCGGATATTAATTTTTCGCGGACGCAGCAGTTTCAGGAAGACCACTTCATTTTCCCCCCGGCCATTATAATCCTCTGCAAGTTCACCGACTTTAAATACCCGTCCCTGGTAGGAATACTGGTAGGCAACCGCCAGAGCTTCATCATTTTGCAGTTTACGCTGCAAGCTGATGTAGCCTAATTGAGGATCGAAGGTATATTCATTGGGCTCGAGTTTTCGTGCACTGGTAATTTTTTCAAAGTCGACGCCATTCTCAAACCCGATACTTTCCAGCTGCGCATTTACATCATCGGCTTCACGGCTCAGGCCGTTTAATATGTCGAACATATTATTGGCCTCATTGGTATTTGCGTTGTTAAATACCGGATTGGGCGTGATCAGGTTGTCCCGATAAATATTTTTCGGATCGGCTTCTGCCATGTCCATCATTCCCAGAACATTTCTGAGTGACTGGGTGTCGTTGTTCCGGTTGACAACATACACTTCCACCCGCGTTACGTTCACACTGGATTGAACAAAAGGAATCGAATTCAGCCAGCGCGCATAATTATCCCGGAAGAAATGGCCCAGGAAGAAGTGACGGTTTTCGTCATAATTTGCGGCGGGGATTTCAAATTCACGCCCTTGCACGCCACCGCCATCCACGGTGATGGATTCTGCTTTACCGCGTTGCGTGGAGGCGACGGCGGTAACAAACAAGTCGCCAAACTGCAATTGGGCCTTGACCCCAAAGAGGTTCTGGGCACCCGTGATCAAGCTATTATTAAGCGGCAGGCTTACATTACCGACTTCAAGTTTCTGGAGAATGTCTTCTTCAAAACCGGTATATTCTACCTTGAGGTTATTCTCAAAATCAAAGGAATTATTGTTGTCAAAATTTGCTGTAACCTGTAATTTCTCACCGATTTTTCCCACAACGTTCATTTGGATATTCTGGTCGAATTCAAATCCGCCGTTACGCTGTTGTCGGATAGAACGGTCAGGGCTGGCGATCCGCTGCCATCGCCCGCCAAAATCGAGGGTAACAAATCCACGGGGAATGATTTCGACATAGCTTCCGCCAAATATCCGGTCAAAGACCGGGCTGATATAAATCGGCGGAATGAGATTACGCCCGCCGATGGCACTTTCTCCGTCAAGTCCTTCCGATCGGGCGCGCCAGTATTCCTTGAGCTGTTCACGCTCTTGGTATTGCTGAAATTCCTGAAAAGACAGATTTGAAGGAGGGCGATAATTCACCTCACCTATTCGCTCGTAGATGGTATAATTTAATGCTGTGTCAATGTCAAGATCGAGATTCAGGTTGGCCGGATCGGGCAATAGGGGATTGTAGCCAGACAGCGAGGTGCTGAATGGGTCACCGAACCGATAGGCCGGACTGAACACCGGGGCTCTCGTAGGACTGTAAGGTTGTCTTACACTATCTGTTTTGACCGTGTCCCTTTTGGTTGTATCTGCAGGGACTTGCCAGTATGTGCTACTTAGTGTCGATGATCTGTCTTCTGCAGCGAGTGTAAGAGTTAAACAAAACAGTAATGCCGAAAAAAATGGTGTTTTTGCTCTTTTCAAAAATTTAAAAATCAAAACACTACGGTTTGTCAGGTATTTTTTAAAGCAAGTTTGATCAATTCTTCCAAATCAACTGTATTTCCTGAATTTTTCAGGATACGCTCTACACTTTTTTCCGCGGCTTGCTTATTAATGCCAAGGGTAAATAATGCGGATAACGCTTCATCCCGTAAGGTATTGCGTGAATGTAGTAAATTCTGCTTTTCCGGTGTAATTCCGCCATCTTTCACCATTTTATCCTTCAATTCCAGGATAATGCGTTGCGCGGTTTTGGCACCAATTCCTTTTACGGACTGGATCGTCTTGACATCCCCGGAAAGGATGGCTTCCCGCAGCTCGGTGGCGGTGAGCGAAGATTGTACCATTAATCCTGTACTTGGCCCTACACCGCTGATAGAAATCAGGGACAAAAACATACGCCGGGAGTCTTCATCGTGAAAGCCATATAAAGTATGTGCATCTTCCTTAACATGGAGGTACGTATGCAATTTACATTGCTCCTGGTCTTTGATCGCGGTGAAGGTGGTCAACGCGATGTTTACATGATATCCAATCCCATGGATATCAATGATCACATGTGTCGGGTCTTTGTAGACCAGCCGACCGTTCAGATAAGATATCATTTGGTCCTTTCAGTATAAAGTTGTGCATCCACCACGGCAATTGCAGCCATATTAATGATATCGCGTACGCCACTTCCCAGCTGGAGAATGTGTACGGGCTTTCGCATCCCGAGAAGCAAGGGGCCTACAGCCTCTGCACCACCAATTTCCATCACCAGCTTGTACGCGATGTTGCCCGAAGCCAGGTCGGGGAATATCAGTGTATTGGCGCCGTTTTTTGCCAGCGAACTAAATGGATAATTCTCCTGCTGGATGTTTGTGTCCAGCGCTACATTGGCCTGGATATCCCCTTCGACCACCAGATCCGGATACTTTTCCTTGGCCAATGCGACGGTTTTCATCGCTTTCTCCGGCACGTGTCCTTTGCTTGATCCAAAGTTGGAATAAGACAATACCGCGACACGTGGCTCGACATTAAATAATTTTACTACCCGTGAGGTCATTCCGATGATATCCACGAGCTGTTCGGGTGTCGGGTCAACGTTAACGGTTGTATCTGCAAAAAAGTAAGTGCCCCGTTTACTGTTAATTATATACATACCTGCCACCCGTCGTACCCGGGGTTCCATTCCAATGATTTGCAATGCAGGCAGGATGGTTTTTGGATAGTCCTTGGTCAAGCCACTTATCAACGCATCCGCTTCGTCATGTTCTACGAGCATCGAACCAAAATAATTGCGGTCACGCATTAATTTATTGGCTTCATAAGGGGTAACTCCCTTCCTTTTACGTTTTTCGTAATAGAGTTCAGCAAATTTTTTCAGCCGTTTTTCTTCTGTGGGGTCATGGGTGTCGATGATGGTGCTTTCACCCATATCGAGTTGATGTTCTTCAAGAAGGTCCTGAATAATTTTGCGGTTGCCCAGTAAGATTGGATAGGCAATTTTTTCTTCGATCAGAATCTGAGCAGCTTTAAGAACCTTCAGATCATGTGCTTCTGCGAATACGATTCGTTTCGGGTTGCGTTTGGCCCGGTTGATGATTCTGGTCATCATCTTATCATCAATACTCTTCCCAATCGGTTAATTTTGTTCTTGCCACACCTGAGTCGATGGCGGCTTTTGCCACTGCCGGAGAGATGTGGGTTATCAATCGGGTATCAAGCGGCTTGGGAATGAGGTATTCCTTGCCGAACTGGATTTTATCCGTATCATAGGCTTTGGTTACCAGGTCGGGTACAGGTTGTTTTGCCAATTCGGCCAATGCATACACCGCGGCCAGCTTCATTTCTTCATTGATTGCCGTCGCACGCACGTCCATAGCTCCCCGGAAAATGTAAGGGAATCCAAGCACATTATTCACCTGGTTCGGATGATCTGAACGACCGGTAGCCATGATGATGTCTTCACGGGTTTCCATGGCGACGTTGTAGTCAATTTCCGGAGACGGGTTGGCCAGGGCAAACACGATTGGGTTGTCTGCCATTTTCAGAATATCCTCCTTTGACAGCACATCGGCGACGGAAAGTCCCAGAAAAAAGTCGGCTCCTTCCATGGCATCCGAAAGGGAGTGTAAATCTTTATCCGTGGCAAAACGCGCTTTTATATCATCAAGATTCTCCCGGTCTTTCCGAATAACCCCTTTGCTGTCACACATGATAATATTTTCCTCCCGTGCCCCGAGAGAAACATAAATATTCGTACAAGCTACCGCGGCGGCCCCGGCTCCGTTAACGACAATTTTAAGGTCTTCAATTTTTTTGGTGCCGATAAGTTCGAGTGCGTTCAACAAGGCGGCGGCAGAAATGATGGCGGTTCCGTGCTGATCATCGTGCATCACCGGAATGTTCATTTCCTCCTTCAGCCGTTGTTCAATTTCAAAGCACTCTGGTGCCTTGATATCCTCCAGGTTAATGCCACCAAAGGTGGGCTCAAGTGATTTTACAATTTCAATGAATTTTTTCGGGTCTTTCTCATTGATTTCAATGTCAAAAACATCGATGCCGGCAAATTTTTTAAACAATACCCCTTTACCTTCCATGACCGGCTTGGATGCCTGGGCGCCAATGTCACCAAGTCCGAGTACGGCTGTTCCATTGGAAATCACACCTACCAGGTTGCCCTTGGCGGTGTATTTGTACGCGTCTTCATCATTTTTTTCAATTTCCAGACAGGGTTCGGCTACCCCCGGAGAATAGGCAAGGGCGAGATCTAACTGCGAACTAACTGATTTGGTGGGTATTACTTCAATTTTTCCAGGCTGGCCATCGCTATGATAGGCCAGCGCATCCTGCTTGCGGATTTTAATGGTCATGTGGCTGAATTAGTGATAAAAAAATGAATTCCCGAAGATACAAAATCTATGCTTCCTTCACCTAATTTGTGGAGGACATCATGGTACTCTTTGACCTATTGGATTATTCTGCTTCCGGGGGTGTTTCATTCTCCCCGGCTGTTTGCGATAGCGAATTGAATGTATGCAAGACCACATCCATCTCCCGGATATATTCGCGTTGATTTTTGCCGGGACTGTATACAAACCCTTCAATGTAATAAAACCTGTTTAAGGATTCATCCACCATGGCATACCCAAGGAAGGGCCCGCCCATGGATTTATTATTTGTCCGCCAGCGCCCCCGCATTTCCATACCATGCATACCGTTGAATGTTTCCTG
>CAYGOW010000058.1:10751-13776 GCA_964351425.1 uncultured Roseivirgaceae bacterium | reverse complement strand
ATGACCACTCCGACCATCTACATCCTGGATGAAAAGAAGAAAATTATCGCCAAGAAACTTCCGGCTGAACGAATTGAGGAATTCCTGACGAGATACGGAGCCGATCAGAATCAGTAACCTGCATGGGGCTGGGAATGTATTGCTTTACTTGCGCCGGTCTATGGTAAACTGGACAAGATCCAAAAGGGACTGACGATAGGTCGAATCCGGGAATGTCAACAGGATTTCCCGCGCTTCCTGGTAATACCGGTGCATGACCTCATTGGCATACGCGATTCCCCCATTCTCCCGAACATAATCGACCAGTTCGTTTACCTTTTTCCTGTTCTCATTATGGCGGCGTACAATGTTAATGAGTCGTCTTTTATCCTTCCAGGAGGCATTACTCAGGGCGTAGATAAGCGGAAGCGTCATTTTCTTTTCACGAATATCAATACCCAGCGGCTTCCCGATTTCCGTATCCCCGTAGTCAAACAAGTCATCTTTGATCTGGAATGCCATACCTACCTTTTCGCCAAACAGGCGCATGGTATCAATCGTTTCAGGGTCCTTTCCGGCAGACGCGGCGCCTACGGCACAACAGGATCCAATGAGAGAAGCTGTTTTTTGCCGGATAATATCGTAATAGATTTCTTCGGTAATGTCCAGGTTTCTGGCCTTTTCCATCTGAAGGAGCTCACCTTCACTCATCATTCGTACCGCGTGCGAGACGATACGAAGCAGGTCATAATCTCCATTATCCACAGATAATAACAGGCCTCGGGAAAGCAAATAATCGCCTACAAGCACGGCGATTTTATTTTTCCATAAAGCATTAACGGAGAAGAATCCCCGTCGATAATCCGCATCATCCACTACATCATCATGGACCAGCGTAGCGGTATGCAATAATTCGATCAGGGAGGCACCACGATATGTGGATTCATTTATTGCTCCGCATGTTCCTGCCGAGAGAAAAACAAACATGGGACGCATCTGCTTTCCCTTGCGTTTTACAATATATCCCATGATCTTATCCAGCAGCAGGACGCGGGTCTTCATGGAAGAACGGAATTTAACTTCAAATTCCGCCATCTCATTAGATATGGGTGCTTTTATATCGGGTAAGCTTAATGCCATTATGACAAATAAGGTACAATTATAGTTACGAATAGCCCTTAATCAAAATATAATAATTCTCAACCCTAAATTGTTTGGTCTTAACTTGATAAGTAGTGAAATCAGTAGGTAATTTCACAGCAGGTTTATTTTATTGCGCTCTCTGGCTGAGGGTCCTTAAAAAAATCTTGTAACTTATTCTCAAATTAAATATATGTTTAAAAATCCCGAACTCCTGGATAACCTGCTTTTTGCCGGAATTGTATTGGCCGTTGCTGCCATCCTGTCAAGGGTACTCCGGCTGGTGCTGAATAAATTCTTCACCTCGGCATCTGAGCTGATCCATGTGGATCCTACGAAGTACAACTTCATTAAAAACGCGGTCAGTTTCATTATTTTCATCACCGCGGTCATTGTTATCTTTTACAAAATCCCGAGTCTGCGTGATTATGGCGTTACGTTATTTGCCGGGGCTGGTGTTTTGGCGGCTATTATAGGATTTGCTTCCCAATCAGCCTTTGCCAACATTATTGGTGGCATTTTCATTGTGATATTCAAGCCCTTTCGGGTTGGGGATATCATTAGTGTAGCCTCCAATGCAGGCAGAGTGGAAGACATTACACTGCGACATACAGTAATCAGAAATTTCGAAAACCGCCGAATAATTATACCTAACAATAAGATCAGTGATGAGACAATCATCAACTCCAGTATCGTGGAGGAATTGACATGTATATTTTTTGAAATCGGGATCAGTTATGACGCCAATATGGACCGGGCCATGAAAATTATAGCCGAAGAAGCCATGGCGCATCCGCTCACTATTGACAATCGCAGTGATGAAGAAAAAGAAGAAGGTCATCCGATTGTCATGGTACGGGTCATTGGATTCGGTGACAGTAGCGTAAATCTACGCGGATATGTCTGGGCGCCTTCACCCGCCGATGGCTTCACGCTAAAATGCGACCTGAACAAAAGTATTAAAGAACGATTTGATGCGGAAGGCATTGAAATTCCATTCCCGTATAGAACGTTAGTTTTCAAAAACAATCCAACGAATGAATCTACCCCACTTACCTAACTTACCTAAGATTAATCTTGGCCTTGGTCATAAGGCAAAAATGCGGGCAGGACTCCCTCCCGGTACCCTGATCCATGTAGGAAAAAAGAAGACGGAAAAATCCGAACTGGAGTTAATTCAGTATGACGCGAAGGAAATTGAGACATCCTCCAATAAAACCGTTAATGAATTAATCCCGAAACTTGATACCAACAAACGGAACTGGATCAACCTTGACGGCTTGCACAACGTGGAAATGATACAGGATTTAGGTGCCCATTTCCATTTGAGTCCATTGATGCTGGAAGATGTATTGAACACCGACCAGCGTCCTAAATTAGAAGAGTATGACGGGCATTTGTTCTTTCCGCTTAAAGCAGTAAATACGGTCAAGGAACATGTTATAGAATATGAGCAAATTAGCTTGATTTTGGGCAGCGATTTTCTGATCACCTTTCAGGAGAAGGAAGAAGATATGTTTGACGGGTTACGTCAAAGAATGAAGGACCCGGTAGTGCGGCTTCGTCAGCAGGGGATGGATTATCTTTTTTATCGGTTGATTGATACCATCGTGGATAACTACTACGTGGTTATGGAAACACTCGGTGACCGGATAGAAGATCTTGAAGAAGAAGTCTACCTGGAGCCAAAGCAGTCTACCCTGAACAGGATTCAGGATATTAAAAAGGAACTGATCTACATTCGAAAAGCAATTTATCCCATTCGGGAAGCTGTTTCCAAGCTGATTCGAAACGATTATGCCATCATCTCAAAAGACACGTCACAATTTCTCTCGGACGTGTATGACCATACGATTCAGTTGATAGAAATTTACGAGACCTATCGTGACCTCACGTCAAACCTGAT
>CAYGOW010000058.1:0-10741 GCA_964351425.1 uncultured Roseivirgaceae bacterium | reverse complement strand
CTATCAGCAATAAACTGAACGAAGTCATGAAAGTCCTGACTATTATTTCAACCATATTTATTCCACTTACTTTTCTTTGTGGCTTATATGGAATGAATTTTCATTACATGCCCGAACTGGATTGGCGCTATGGCTACTTCGCCGTTCTCGGCATCATGGTAGTGATTGTCTTCGTGATGATTTCCTATTTTAAACGAAAAGGCTGGTTTTAACCTGCTGTATTTCTAATGGAGTTCGGAGGGATCCAATAATTTTTTATCCAACAGCTCGCGAATGACAATTTCGGTCATATCACTCTTAAAAATCATCTCGTTCCTGATATCAGAAACATAGGCCTTCAGCCCCATTCGCAAATAGGACCTGCGTTCCTTTACAACGTTAGAAAAAAGCACCACTATAGGTTTATTCAGATAGATATACCGGGATACCTGTGCCGCCTCGATGGCTACCTGACGAATGCGTTGCGTATCCGCTGATAAGGGTAAGAATATCTCTGCTTCGACCTGGCAATTTGTTTCACCACTATTGGCATTGCACACGGCCTTCCTCATAACCTCCCCATTCGGCATCGCCACCTGTGAATCGCCCGGGGTAACAATTCGGGTAGAACGCAAACCGATTTCAATTACTTCCCCGTAATACCCGCCAATTTCTATTTTATCACCCACCATAAAAGGACGGTCAAATAATATCATAATGCCCCCGAACATATTCTTGAGAATATCCTGGGCCGCAAATCCAACGGCAATTGCCACGGAGGCAGTGACTGTGATTACCGTCGCAATGGCTGGCTGGAAAATCCCCCCAATGATGATAACCATTAACAGGATCCAGCCGAAAATCCGTACTATCGGAATAAATCGTTTAATGGTTATCCGATAATGAGCACTTCTCTCAGCCAGGCGGTTAAGAATAGCCGAAGCAAATCGAATAATCAGGTATCCGGCAACCAGAAAAAATATCGTCAGCAATATTTTCCAGAACGAAACGGATTTCAGAATTTCATTGGGCGATAACGGATTGCGTTCAGATTTTACCGTCTCCGACTGACTCACAGAATCCGCAGCATCTACCGCTACCCGGGTCACTACCTGGACTGTATCCAGCATTATACCCTGATAGGATTCCTGGGCCAAAAGGCCGAAGGAAGACACAAGCAGTATGGTGAGCAATAGAATGCGCATAGTTTAATGAATAATATTTCTGCTTTTGAGCAAGTTAATTGTTTGTCGGTAAAGTAACGGGTTTACTACATATTGATCTTCATCCATTACGACAATACCGTCCTCATATAACGGGTGAAGTATAGATCGGGCCTTTGCAGAGGATATACTCATGGCCTTAGCAAAATTCTCTTCACTCAACCCTTCATGAAGTATGAGCGCTGCCAAACCATATAATTTATCTCCATCTATGGTATTCATAAAGGACATATCCCTATCCTTCAGCGAACTTATGACAATTGCATCCTCACGGACTTCATTGGTACTTCGCAGCCAGTAATTCAATGCCAGGGATACATTGCTTTTTGCAATCTTGTTCAATTCATTAAAATAGCTATCCTCCAGGTATTTTTGTTTTTCATCTTCAGTCATTTTCTTGAATTTCTTTTTTCCCTGATCCTGAAGGGACGGAACAAATTCAAGGTTATACCCACTTACCTTATGTCTTTTACGGATAATATCATTTATTGTCGAATCACTCAACTCATTTAACTGAACCACATAGCCAAAATGGTCATTAAGTTGATTGGTCTTGACGAGATAGCTCCAGGCATACGCTGTGCATCCCAGAAGCCAGAATACTTCACGACTGGTATGAGCTATTAGCTCGGTTAAGGCACGTATCGCATCGAATCCTCCAATACGTTTCATATAGGCATTTTGCAGCCCTTCAATTACAATCACCTTCTTTTTCTTATCATTTTTCAAAAATTCCAACAGCTCCGTATAATCTTTAAATGAGGTCTCGAAACCGGTATTCAGAAACGCGAGTAATTCTTCCCGGTTCTTAATGGTTCCTCCAATCGACATTCTGTGCAGGGTGGCGCTGGTGGCCAACCCATTCAGGAAAAAGTTAATGAGTGTGGTGACACCACTGCCCCGTTCGCCAACAACGGCTGTGGCTGCGAATCGCCCTTTTGACCAATTGTTATAGGCACGATGCAAGTCCTGAAGTTCCACTTCCCTGCCTACAAAGAAATTTTCATCCGACAGGGATTCCCCGGAAAATAAGCGCTGATAAACAAAAGGCAATCGTTGAATTGCCTGTTGCGATTCAGCCAGAAAATCAGATACCTCAGCTGTAATGGTTGTATCCTGCTCATTAAATCCGTAGCGCCAAGCTTGCTTATGATACCACTCCTGCAAATTGGCATAGACAAGCTTTACATTTGAAACCAGGTGAGGCAGTAATTCCTGAAATTTTTGAATGAAACGTCGATTGACATTTTTGCTTTTCTGAATAGCTTTCCCCTTCACGATCCGCACACGGATCTCAAGAATATTTTCATTATCGGTGAACTCCGAAAGCTGCTCGAAGAAATGCCTGACGGCCTCAAGCAGATCATTATCTACCAGGTGTTGCAGCTTCAGGAAAGATTCCTCCAGGTCATTTAATTGACGAATGGTACGTTCCATACCTTCAATCGCAATTTGTCGTGGATCATTCTCCTTCTCCTCCTCCTCATACAGCGACAATGCTGTTTCGAGGTTAAAGCCGACAATCTGGCCCAGGTACAAAACATTCGTCTGACATTTGTTCAGGTTTTCCGTGATTTGGACCCGAACCTTCTTGGTCCTTTTAAGCAATTCCGGGTAGGATTCAAAACTGATTAGCTCATAAGGGGAAATCATATTGAATGTACCGGATTTAACGGGCTCCAAAAAATTTGTATTGCGGGCTATGGCCCGTTTTGTATCAATGGACGAAATGAGCTTATCAACTTGTGCATCAATATTATTGATCAGGGATGGGAGATCCTGCCCAAGGACCAGGTCATTTAACTCCTCTAATTTTGCGTCACTCAATGAGCCCGAGGCCTGTTCAAACTGTTCTTCCAGCGTTTCTTTCAGTACATTACTCGGACAGGATTTTATTTTTTCAAGCCCCTGATCCAGTTCGGCCTTCCAGGGCTCCAGCATTTCCAGGATTTTCTGATCAATGCGATTGTCAAATCGGCGTACGGACAACCAGTATTCCAGCATTGTTCCGAACATGATGAGATATAGATCGATATCCATTCCCCAGTCGTCGGAAAGGAGAAGAAAGGTATTCTGCCATTCTTCATGATGCTTGGTGTAATGCTTGTTGGTTCCTTCCTCCGCTTTGTCAAGATGTGATTGATCAAAGGTCCGGTTGGCCAGCTCCACGGTTCCGGTCCTGACAAAATCATGCTCGAAGTCCTTGAAGACTTCCTCCAGGATTGTTATGGCATTTTCTGCAATAACCGAACGCAGCGCTTCCATCTCATTAATGGCTTCATCCAGGTTATTAAACACCTTCTTATCCAGTGCAAGAGACCCCTCCCCTTTCAACAGATGACTCATGTGCTCATCTATGTACTCGTCATTTTTCCATGCGACCAGTGCTGTGGCTGAAATCTTCTGATAGACCGCATCTTTAAGATTCAGCAAGTCATAACACAACTCATCTTTCAGGTAATACTCAGTCAGGTTCCTTAAAAAGATCTTATGGTTCCAAAACCTCGATTTTTTCTTTTGACTTCGGAATAGATTAAGAAAGGCATTAGGAAGTTTACTTATTCTGAAGAAGAAGATTTTAAAAATCTTCGCCAGCTTTATCTGGAAACTATCTGACTTGAGCAACTGGAACCTTTCTGCATCCTGCTCGCGTGACACCACATCCGGAATGGTACTAAGGTATCGTTCGAGTTCACGATCATAATTTTTGAACTCTTCAGCAAAGCTCGCCGGCGGACCTATATTAAACCGCTTTTGAATAGATCCTTTCAGCTTCTCTTTATATCCACCAACAAAATTGACCTGCTTTGCCTGATCGGGTTGCTGAGATAAATTTTCAGTAAGGCGAATCTGCAACCCCTTGATTTCTGTCAGGAAGGTTATCTGTCTGTCAATTTTTCGTTGCAGAACAGGAAGGAACTCATCTTTTAACATAAGATGAATCTGATCATGAAACTCTCGGAGGTCTTCAATCATATCGGAAAGATATTAAAAAATTAAGATATCACTCCTGCCCGATGTGCAACAGTGCATCCCCCATGTTAACTACAGGATAATTATTCAGGCCAATTACATAGCCCGTGGACGGTGATTTGATCCGCTTTTCAAACTGTCCGTAGGGATCTGTTATCACCCCAAGAACTTCTCCTTTAGTGACGCGTGCTCCATTACGTATGCTGGCATGGTGCATGCCCGCATATCTCGCCCGTACCCACTGGCTTTTCTTCAGGTGAATGGAAGGTGGCGCCTGCGGAGGGGCTTCTTCTATCATGTTAAAGTAATGCATGACCCGGCGAATCCCCTGGATCCCGTGATCAATGACCTGCTTGCGAAGACGCAATGTCTGGCCTCCTTCAAAAACCAGGATACTTGTTCCTGATTTTGCGGCGGTCTTACGTAACGACCGATCGCGATAGGGAGAATTAATCATGAAGGGCGCGGAGAATGCCTTTGCGATTTCCAGCTCCTTTGGATCTTCAAACATTCCGCGTAACTGCGGGAAATTATTCCTGCTGGCACCCCCGGTGTGGAAATCAAGACCAAAATCAATTTTGGGCAAAATTTCATTCGTAAAAAAATGAGCTACCCGACTGGCCAGCGATCCATTCTCAACCCCCGGAAATGAACGGTTCAGGTCTTTGCCATCCGGCAATCCTCTGGTATGATTGATAAACCCGTAAACGTTAAGGATAGGAATGGCAATGACCGTACCCCGGGTTGGGTGGTAAAGATCCGTACTAATGGTTCTTCGTACTATTTCGATACCATTGGTCTCATCTCCGTGCATTCCTGCCATCAACAAGATAGTAGGGCCATCCTCCTTTGCTCTGCTTACGAAGATGGGAATGTTAATAGGGGTGCGCGTAGGCAACCTGCCAATCAGGGCGTTGAGCTGCCTGCTTTCGCCCGGCGGAACTTCCGTTCCGTCAATGATCAGTTTACGCATCAGGCATTAATATTATCCTTTTGAATCCGCTTGACCCGTCGTTTTCCATTACGCTCAAGATATTCGATGATCTTACTGGCAATATCGATATTCGTGGCTTTTTCGATACCCTCAAGTCCCGGAGAAGAATTAACCTCTAAAATCAGCCACTCCGGCAACACCCAGCCCCATATTCTTCGCCGCACTAACTGCCGCGCTTTTCTCACTTCTCTTTAACTTCACTATGCTCGAACTGCCTCCACGATGTAGATTGGACCTAAACTCTCCCTCTTTGGCCTGACGCTTCATGGCCCCGACCACTTCACCATCAACCACAAATGCCCGAATATCCGCACCACCGGCTTCCTTTATAAACTCCTGAACAATAACACGGGCTTTCAGTCCGTTAAATGCTTCTATCACACTGACTGCCGCTTTTTTATTCTCTGCCAGCACAACACCAAGCCCCTGAGTCCCTTCTAATAGTTTTATAATGACCGGCGCTCCGCCAACAGCCTGCAGGATTTCCTCCGGGTCATTGGAGTAATTCGTAAAAACGGTTTTTGGCAAGCCTAATCCTGCCCGAGAAAGAATCTGTAAGCTGCGTAATTTATCCCGTGAACGAATTAACGCCTGGGATTCCACCGCGGTAAATACCTTCATCATTTCAAACTGCCTGACCACTGCCGACCCGTAAAATGTCACCGACGCCCCGATACGCGGAATGATCGCATCAAAGTCTTCCAGGTGCCTGTGTTTATAGTATACAGAAGGCTGATTTTTTTCCATCACCAGCGTACATTTCAAGTGATCTATTACTTCTGCTTCATGTCCCCGCTGCAGACTGGCTTCGACCAACCTTTTGGTACTATACAGACTACTGTTACGGGATAATATTCCGATCTTCATTTTGTTTCTTTTTCTTATATGATAAATTCTTTTTACTCACATCAACGACAAAGCCCTTCTTCAATAGTTTACGTCCTAAAAGAATTGGAAACTTCAAATTACCCCGGTTACTCAATGAGAACTCCGCCTCGAATAATTTTTCGAATAATATAATGTGCGTTTTTATAATGAATCGCTCTTCACTTTCGCCAAACGAATTCTTTATGTGCCTTTTTTCGTAAGAATCAAAATAGAAGTTCTTGCCATTAAACTCGGGATGATCCGGGTCCAGCAAGGTAAAATGGAGAACCTTTTTCCCATTCTCTTCTAATTCTTCTGCCTTATGATAATGTATCGCTGAGGTATAAGCCCCTGTATCAACTTTTGCCTCAACACTCGACATATGTAAATCAGGAAAATCGATGCGGTCGCTGCGCCCAATTAGTAGTTTCTCTTTCATCAATGGAACTGAATATAATCCAAATATACGCCAAATAAAAAAGAGGCACCGGTACTGTCCAGTGCCTCTTAATGATATGTCGATATGAATTACTTCACATTTACTTTCACCATTGTGTTTTCCCACGCCATGGTGAAGCCATCTTTTACGACATCGATTTTAAATGTTTCTACCATGCCATCGGTCTTCATCGGAGAAACCGTCACCCGTAGCGCATCTTCAGCCTGATCATAATTAAAAGCGCCCCATTGCTCGGCAACCTTATTAAATATGATGGTCCATTCCTTTTGTCCAGGTATTGTAAAGAGTGAATAGGTTCCGGCAGGAAGAGTTTTGCCTTCTACCTTTACATCCGAACTTACCGTGATCACCGTGGCATTATTTGCACCTGTACGCCAAACCTGGCCGTATGGTACAAGCTCGCCCATAATGGTACGTCCACGTGCCGAAGGGGCAAAATATTTTATTTCCACACTCGCACCCCCGATTTCACCGGAAGCAGTTGCCGGCGGACTAGGCTGATTTTTCTGTGCCTGGACCATCCCGGCCAATCCAACCGTGAGAAGGAAAGTAAATAGTAGTGTTATACGCTTCATAATTATATAGTTAGTTTGATTACCCTATTAAACGCAAATAGTGCGTTATGGTTGGACGCCTATCTGACAATTCGATTGATTTAGCTAATATATCATTCTCCGGACAATAATACCTGCCAGGCCAGATCTACGTTTCCGTTACCCAGGAGCTCCTGTGCATACGCGTGTCTTTCCTCCCGGTCCGACATCTGCCGGATTCGTTTCCCTACTTCCTCCGGAAGTGATTGGCGTTCGGGAATCACCTCCACATTGGCCAAGCGTGCCAGGTTATTTCCAGTAAGAACTGAACTCGTTCGAATCGATTCCGGCAGCTGGTCTATCCCAATACCCTTCGAAGCCAGAGGTTTCGGTATTTCAAAAAGGGCATCTCCCTGGGCACGACAGTACCAATTCCCCCCCATTCTTCCGACTGCATCCAGTTTGAATGGGTCAATATGTCCGCTTCCATCCAAAATATTCTCAGCTATGTGAATCCTGACTACCTCACAAATAATCAGGTTTCCGGCTCCTCCTTCTGTTCCGGTTTCCTTCACTTCAAGCACCTTACACTCAAACGATACCGGGGATTCTTTGACCCGCGGCGGGGCAACAACCTCAGAGTCAACGGCCGTGAGTCCGGATTTCACAAACTCATTTACGCCTTTATCATACTCGGTACTTGCCAGCGACATTTGTTCAACCATGGCAAAGTTTACCATGTTAATAACCACTTCAGGCACCTCAAGCACATTCTCATAGGTGTGCTTGGTCGTATTATCCCGCCCTCGCCGTGCCGGAGAAAAAATGAGAATGGGTGGATTGGTTCCGAAACAGTTGAAGTAACTGAACGGACTCAGATTGATAGCCCCGTTTTTATCGATGGTGGAAGCAAATGCGATTGGACGGGGTGCCACACCACCAAGAAGAAAGCCATGCAGGCGGCCCGTCGAAATTGTTTTGGGATCTATGGTCAGGGTGGACATATTAAATTATTTTGCTGGCAATACCCGGGTTCTCACTTCTCCAAAACCAATTCGAACGCCATCCTGCGATGCACTGCCACGCATGATAACTTCATCGTCATCTAAAATAAAGACACGCTCACTGCCATCCGATAATTTAATCGGTTTGGTCCCCTTCCAGGCAAGTTCAAGCATACTGCCATAGGACGATGGATCCGGTCCGCTAATGGTTCCTGACGCATACATATCCCCCACCTGCAGGTTACAGCCATTGACAGAATGATGGGCGAGCTGCTGATTTGGGTTCCAGTACATATGCCTGAAGTTTGTTTTACAAACAGTGGTTTCCTGACCTTCTCCAGGACGAATCGCAACTTCCAGATCAATGTCAAAATTCCTGGGGCCTTTATATTTCAGATAAGGCAAGACCGCAGGATCCTGTTTGGGGCCCTGTACCCGGAAAGGCTCAAGGGCATCCAGGGTGACAATCCAGGGTGAAACGGATGAAGCAAAGTTTTTAGCAAGGAAAGGACCCAACGGGACATATTCCCACACCTGTATATCGCGGGCAGACCAGTCATTAAACAGGACAAACCCAAAAATATACTCATCGGCTTCCTGGGTGGATACCGGATTTCCCAACCGGTTACTTTTGCCGGTTATAAATGCCATTTCCAATTCAAAATCCAAGCGCTTCGTCGGTCCAAAAACAGGCCCATCAGCCTCCGGTGGTTTGGTCTGTCCCTTGGGACGGTGAATGGCAATTCCTGAAGGCACAATGGAAGATGCCCTGCCATGATACCCGACCGGCAGGTGCTTCCAGTTAGGCAGCAATGCATTCTCCGGGTCGCGAAACATCGTACCAACATTCGTCGCATGCTCGATACTGCTGTAAAAGTCTGTGTAATTAGGCACATGGACCGGCATAAGCATTTCCGCTTCTTCCATAGGTATCAACGCCAGTTCACGTGCGGGACGGTTATCGCGCAATTCGTCATTCTCTTCCCACAGTAATTCGGCAATACGGTTACGAAGGCGACCGGTTTTTTCACGACCAAGACCAATAAAGTCATTGAGGAATTTCTGATTAAAAACTCCCTGAGGCAGTTGCATCCCGTCAAAAAAGCCATTCTCGTGGAGATAGGTAAGGTCGAGGATCATTTCCCCGATAGCTACTCCGGCGCCAGGGTCAAGGTATGATGTCTTGAAAATACCGAAGGGGAGATTCTGAATTGGGAAATCCGAACCCTCCGGTACAGTTACCCAACTTTTCAGCGAAGGATTATTGGCATTTATTTTCATAAAAGGGAATTTTATCAAAGGTAGGATTCTCCCCCTGAAATGAAAAATTAGCTGACCGGCAGATTGGCCACTTCCGGTTATTTAGGTAATTTTGCCGCCTCAAGTAAGCGAATTCATTCATCATCCTATGGCCCTATCCACAAAATACGATCCTACCGAGGTAGAAGATAAATGGTACCAATTCTGGATGGACAATAAGTTCTTCAAGTCCACTCCGAATCCGGATAAGGAACCCTACACCATTGTTATTCATCCGCCCAATGTGACGGGCGTCCTGCACATGGGTCATATGCTGAACAATACCATTCAGGATGTGCTTATTCGTAGAAGCCTGCTGGGTCCCTGGCACCGACCATGCCTCCATTGCGACGGAAGCCAAGGTGGTGGCCATGCTCAAGGAGCAAGGGATTGATAAAAAGGACCTCACACGGGAGGAATTTCTCAATCATGCCTGGGAATGGAAAGAAAAATATGGCGGGATTATTCTCCAGCAACTCAAAAAGCTCGGGGCTTCCTGCGATTGGGACCGGACACGGTTTACCATGGAGGAATCTCTGTCGCGCGCGGTTATCGACGTGTTTGTACGGCTGTATGAGAAAGGCCTGATATACCGCGGGGTGCGTATGGTTAACTGGGACCCTAAGGGCAAGACGGCATTGTCGGATGATGAAGTAATCCATAAGGAAGTACAAAGCAAACTGTATTACGTCAATTACGAGATAGAAGGCGAATCGGGTCATCTTACAATCGCCACTACGCGACCGGAAACTATCCTTGGGGATACCGCTATTTGTATTCATCCGAATGACGAACGCTACACGCATCTGCACGGCAAACGGGCCATTGTTCCGCTTATCGGAAGATCCATCCCCATAATACAGGATGAATATGTAAGCATGGAATTTGGTACAGGATGTCTGAAAATCACGCCAGCCCATGACCTGAACGATTATGAACTCGGCCAGAAACACGGACTTGATTCCATTGATATTCTCAATGACGATGGTACGCTGAATGAAAAAGCGGGGATGTTTATCGGGGAGGACCGCTTTGTTGTACGCAAGAAAATCGCTGCGGCTATCGACGAAAAAGGACAACTGGTCAAGGTTGAGGACTACACTAACAATGTTGGATTTTCTGAACGCACCGATGCGGTCATTGAACCCCGCCTATCCATGCAGTGGTTTCTTAAAATGGAAGAAATTACCAAGCCGGCCCTGGAGAATGTAATGAACGATTCGATCCAGTTGATTCCTTCTAAATTCAAGAATACCTACCGTCACTGGATGGAGAATGTACGGGATTGGTGTATTAGCCGCCAGCTCTGGTGGGGGCATCAGATTCCTGCCTATTATTTGCCGGACAATTCGATTGTGGTTGCTAAATCAGCCGAAGAGGCGCTGACAAAAGCAAAAGAATCAGACCCG
>CAYGOW010000057.1:9702-13939 GCA_964351425.1 uncultured Roseivirgaceae bacterium | reverse complement strand
AAAGAATCATTTTCACATCAAAACACTTATTCTAACTTTTTAAAAATAGGATAGATCGGAATTGGAAGAGACCAAGGCAATATCAATGTCTTTCCTTTAATCCATGTGGCAAGTGTCTGATCCTATGCCTCGATTGCCTCACCGCCTGAGGCGGATCGGCGATCCAGTAGTCCGGAAAATTCCGAGAGCAAAGCCTGTGCGCGATGCGCACCTGGCTTTTTGCCTTATGACCTCACGCAAGCAAGCTTGGTTCGTCCTAATGCAAAAAGCCCCATCCGCCATAGGCAGATGAGGCTTTGCTCTCTTGTCGGGATGACTGGATTCGAACCAGCGGCCCCCACGTCCCTAACGTGGTGCGCTAACCGGACTGCGCCACATCCCGTTCTTCGTAATGGACTGCAATATTACCAAGATTTTATCAATTCTTAAACGCGGTTTTTATCTTTTCAAATGGATGTGTCATAATTTTTAACCCGTCCCGCACGATGTCGGTCGATGAATCGTTATCAGTTACAGTTAGATTGTAATTCTGTGCCTTTTATTCACTCACAATTTTTGTACTTTTGCCGTATGACCTACCGTATTTTTTACGTCGTCACGGCTGTACTAATGGTCATTGGTTTCCATTCCCTTACAGCCCAATCGTCAATGATCCCGGATACCGTCGTGGCGCAATCCGGCGAAGGAATTTTTGCGATTCTGCGAAGACTGGATCTTGATCCCGCGAAGAGCCTTCCGGATTTTGTCGAACTCAATCGGGAACGCCTTGGAAAGGATAGCAGCCTGGTGAAAGGAACCATTTATCTCATTCCATCCACCCCTCCGGTTCCTTCTCCCTCCGGACCTTCTGATCCGGGTGGTACGTCTGTGGCAAATACCTTAAATAAATCGACTCCTGCTTCTAAAAAAAGTGATGATAAATCGCTGGTCGCAGTCGAACCGCTTTTTGGATCCAAATACGAACGGGTTAATCGTCAGGATAATCAGCTGGACGGCGCCGTGTTTTACCTCGTGGGAGGACATGCCGGTCCCGATCCCGGGGCCATTGGCCAGTATGGCCCTTATCCACTCAGCGAAGATGAATATGCCTATGATGTCACATTACGTTTAGCCAGACGCCTCATGGAACATGGGGCAACGGTCTACATGATCGTCCAGGATAAAAATGATGGTATTCGCGATTCTCCGATTCTTGAAATGGATAATGACGAAGTACACTATCCGAATAGCCCCATTCCCTACAACCAAAGGAGCCGATTACGCGAGCGTGTGGAGGTGATAAATGAACTCTATGTCAAACACAAAGGAGCCTATCAGCGAATGGTGGCACTGCATATCGACAGCCGGAGCCGGGGTGAAAACATTGATGTTTTTTTCTATCACCATGCCAATAGTACGAATGGCGAACGACTCGCTTCAAACATCCATCAGACCTTTACCCAGAAATACCGCAGACATCAGCCTAACCGAAACTACCATGGCTCAGTTACCACCCGCAGCGGTCTCTATGTAATTAAGTATAGCTACCCGCCTACCGTATTCATTGAACTCGGGAATATTAAGAATGAAAAAGATCAGCGCCGTTTTGTCCTCTCTGATAACCGGCAGGCGCTGGCCAACTGGATCACGGAAGGTATATTACTGGACCGGAAACAAGCAAAATAAAAAACCCCCGTGGGTTAAACGGGGGTGAAAGTAAAGGGATGTTTAGTTCTGTGAATTTCGAATCCACTGTTTTAAGTGTTGTCGTTCTTCTGTGCTTAACATCGAAAACGCTTTTTTTAATTCCTTTCGAAATATTCTGGGATGAAAACTTACTTTCTCCAGAACAATCTTGTAGTAACTCAGGAATGAATTTTTCATAGTGCTGTAAAAAATTTGAAATTGGACATCTTGAAAAATGCTTGCAGGTTGTTTCAAGATCCCAAATCGGGCGGACGTGTAGGAACATCCGGATATTGATCATCCGGCAAATCCAGATTCTCCGCCAGAAGACGCTTCACCCGGGGTGGGTAAAAATCTGTTCGATAAGCCGATTGAGCAATAATGTCGTACGCTGGAGTGGTTGTGTGGATCGTTTCGTCCGTAGACCAGTCTCCATCAGGAAACAGATTGTCCCATCCAAAACTTTCTTCAATGATTACCTCCAGAAGACACGAAATCTCCAGTTCAGATCCTGTGGCTTCATCTATCGCGGCCTCTTCCACCGAGGCTACTTGGCGCGATGAATCATTCGCAAATTCAGTAAACTGCGGAACTGAGATGTTCAGGGTAAGAAAAATAAAAAGGATTAACCAGGCACGAAACCTGAAGAATAATCGTGAAATCATGGCCAATGAATCTAACACATGTTAGGAACGATGTCAAGTGTTTTATAGTATATTTTGAGTTTGGAATCCATCGAATAAATCAATCCTTAATTTGTATTTTTGTAGCATGCGTTGGCTTTTTCTGATATGTATGCTCCCTTCGATGCTCTGGGCCCAGAGTGGTCCTGCAAAACGGGCATGGAAAAATTATATTGATAAGGATTACGAAAAAGCGCTTGAATTATCTCAAAAGGCCCTTGAGAAGGATTCGCTGGATGCCCTGGCCTGGTATGTGAATGCCAATTTATTATTTACACCGGGGTATAGGCAGATTAATATCGATGGAGCAGACGCCAATTTGCGCCAGGCCAGATCAATTTTCACCAACGCAATTCCCGAGGTGCAATCGGATTACAGGAATGAAGGGCTGACAGAATCAGCTATGGCAAACCTGCGCGTGAAAGTAGATAGTGCAGCATTCTCCCGTGCCGAAGAAGAAATGACCGAACAGGCTTTTATTGATTTCCTCGCAAATTTCCCCGAAGCAAAGGAAACCGATCAAGCCATCATTAACCGGGATTCATTGGCGTTTAAATCAGCGGTCGAGGTGAATACGTACCAGGCGTATCAGACATTCATGACCACCTACCCACAGGCCCGGGAGGTGGAAGAAGCCCGTGCACGCTATGAAAAACTCTATTTTGATATTGCCACCAAGGACCAGCAGCTTGCAAGCTTTGAGCAATTTCTAAAAGATAACCCCGCGACACCCTATCGCTATGAAGAGGAATTCAATATTTTCTGGATAATGACCGCCGCCAATGACTTCGAGGGCTATCAAAGGTTCATGCGTGCGTATCCCAGGAGCCGGCTACTCCCCCGGGCCAGGAATTACCTGTACTACCTGTATGTATCGACCGATAGTGTGGAATACTTTCCTTCTCGACTGAAAACCGATTCGCTGGATGCCCTGGAAACTATTCAGGGTATGTGGACGCCTTATTATGAAGAAGGATTGTTTGGCTTCATGGATCAGCAGGGCAATTCACAGATACGGCCAAGTTTAACCGAAATATTTCCTGATTACCTGTGCGAAGGGCTCTCTTCAGATGTGATCCTGTTTCCCAACGGAGAAATACGCAACCGGAAACTCGATTTGATTTACACACATGTCAATGATCAGGTAACGGAATTATCGTACGGACTTTTGAAACTCGCCTCCAACGGACGAGTGGAGGTTATTCATAAAGGGGGCTATAAAATTCTGGAGAATGAATATCGTGACGTGGAAATTGTGGGCAGGCTACTGGCAGTGTATGACGGGGATCGCTGGGGTCTTGCATCACTCACCGGGCAAGTACTGCTACCCGCGCGTTTCGAGGAAATAATTTATGAAAACGGACTCTACTTTTTGGATACCGGGGAAGGTGGCTGGCAAATTTTGACACCCGAAGAGATTCATTTTCTGGCGAATAATATGATCCAGGGAATTAGTTCTCCCCTATATGATCAGTTTAGATTTTATGGGCCAGACCGTCTCTGGTTGCAGCAAGGGCCTGTTGAAAGCCTGGTTGACCTTCAACTGGAACCAATCATACCACCGGAAAGGCAACGGATTATCGTACTCCCGTCTGTGTATGTCGCGCGCAGGGAAGGGGAAACAAAGATTCTCAGTCATGATTTAATGCAACGATATACGACTGGCGACCGGTTAATTGACATCAATGACCGTTGGCTGATCCTTGAAAAACAAGAAGGAGAAGGTTTGTATTCACTGGAGAATTTCCGACTCGCCACCCAATCGGATTCCGTTCGTCTCCTGGGTCGGAATTATGCGATCACCTACAATAACAGGAATAAACGGTTACATATGCGAACGGGAGATCCATTGCTTCTTTCAGCGGCCAGTACTACGCGGTTACTTCAGG
>CAYGOW010000057.1:3195-9692 GCA_964351425.1 uncultured Roseivirgaceae bacterium | reverse complement strand
TGGATTCTTATCAATGAATCAGGTAAAAAAACAGTGGTGAACAGGTTAGGTCAGACAATTTATTCCGGACCGGTCAATGACGTATCCCCACTGACAGATTCCTTGCTGGTACTTGAACGGTATGGCAAAAAGGAATTGCTCACATTGCGTGGGGTAAAACCCCTGCAGGTCCGCTTTGACGGAATCGGTTCACCGGAAGAAAAGCTCATCCCGCTGTTATCCGGCCAACGGTTTGGCGCGTACGATATGGCCTATGACCGGTTTGTACGACCCATCAGCACCAAGAAAATCCGCCGGTACAACGCCTCCTACTATATTGCGGAAATGGAAAAATTTGGCCTGATCAATCAGGAGAGTCGCATGGTTGTGCCTTTTGAATTTGATGAAGTCAGACATTGGAATGACACGTCATGCCTCGTGCGCACCGGTAATGACTGGCAACTCTACCATATCGGGGAAGGATTGCTTGGCGACGAACCCATTAAATCCATTCAGGTGGTGTTGGATCGTGGAGATGAACATGAAATTATCATTTTTCGTGAAGGGGCGTTTGGGGTCATGAACAATAAACGTGGCGAGGTGATCCCACCCACCTTGGATGATATTATAAATGTCGGAACACCGGATAACCCCCTTTATTTCACTGACAAGTTTGTTGATGAGGCCAATTTGCATGTCGTCGTGTATTTTGACAGAAATGGCACCATCTTGCGGAAGCAGGCGATGGAAGAGGCGGATTTTGTTCGCGTCTACTGCGATTAGTTTGCCGTTCATGTAAACATTTCATTAAGAATCGGTTTCACCTGCCTTTGATTACGCAGTTTTCTTGAAATACCTGTATTTTTGAATTTCTAAACTACTCAATTATGGTGCGTTATCTCCTAATTTTAGTGACCAGTATGATTATCCTGCCGCTTTCCGCCCAGGACAAGAAACCGAAGTTAATCGTGGGTATTGTTGTTGATCAGATGCGACAGGACTATTTGTTGCGTTACAGGGATAATTTCGGAACCGACGGGTTCAATCGTTTCCTTCAGCAGGGATTTGAATTTAAGAATGCACATTATAATTACGTACCCACCTATACAGCGCCTGGGCATACCGCTATTTATACCGGGACAACCCCGGCCATCAATGGAATCATTTCAAATTCCTGGTTTGACCAGCAACTGAATGAAGACGTTTATTGTGCCTATGACTCTACTGCTACTACGGTTGGAGCCGACAATAATAGTGGTAAAATGTCTCCGCATCAGTTGCTCACACCCACCATTACGGATCAGTTACGTACAAGTTCGCAAATGAGGAGCAAGGTAGTAGGCATCTCCATCAAGGACCGCGGGGCCATTTTCCCGGCTGGATTCCTTGGCGAGGCATATTGGTTTGATTCCGGCACGGGTTATTTTGTTACCAGTGACTTTTATCACGATGCCCTGCACGACTGGGTCACTTCTTTTAATGGCCGCAAGCTTCCTGATGAGTACAAGAAGCAAACCTGGAGTTTGTTGTTGGATGAAGATAAATATTCGGCCAGCGGACCGGATGAATCTCCTTATGAAATGGGCCTTTTGGGCAAGACCACTTTTCCCTATGACTTGAGTGAAGCGAAAGGGTACGGTATTGTACCATCAACTCCTTTCGGCAATGATATTGTTACAGAAATGGCAAAATCAGCTGTAGCCGGAGAAAAGCTGGGTAAGGGTTCAGAAACGGATTTTCTCGCCATAAGCTTTTCATCCACAGATTATATCGGCCATAATTTTGGCCCAACTTCGGTTGAAGTGCAAGATACCTACCTCCGTCTTGATAGAAACCTGGCAGATTTGTTTGCGTATTTAGACGCCAATGTCGGCAAGGGAGAATATATTGTTTTTCTTTCCTCGGATCATGGTGTTGCCGATGTGCCAAAAAGAATTATGGATTTAAATGCGGGCGGGGGATACCTGCGCGTGGATCTGAAAAAGTATGTTAGCGATTTTTTAGCTGAAAAATATGGTCAGGATAATTGGGTGCGTGCCGCCGGGAATATGCAACTGTTTCTGAACCGGGATTTGATTCAGAAAGCGAACAAGGATCTTGAAGTAATCCGGAAAGAAGTCGCGCTTGAATTGCTCAAAGTTGACGGCATATCTGCTGCGTATACATACGACGATATGGTAAGGGCAGGGTACGATGAAGAAGGCATCAAAGGATCATTACGCCGTGGATTCAATCAAAAGCGCTCCGGGGATATCCTCTTTATGATGGAGCCGGGATGGTTGCAATCGGGCGGCGATAAAGGAACCTCCCATGGCACTGCCTATAATTATGACACGCACATACCTATTCTTTGGTATGGTCAGGGTATTCCGAAGGGATCTTCCACCAGATTGTATTCTGTGACCGATATTACACCCACCCTGGCGATGATTTTGAAGATTATGCTTCCCAGTGGTGTTACCGGGATTCCAATGGAGGAAGTTTTGCAAACACCTTAATGACTAAAACCCCTTTTGCTCTTATAAGCCGCATAGGCAAGTTTTTTAAGCGCTATTCACTTCAATTCTGGTTGCTCTGCCTGAGCTCGTTCCTGTTTTTCGCGAGTTTCAATATGATTATTCCCGAATTACCCAATTACCTGACGTCCTTGGGTGGGGCTGAATACAAAGGGTTTATCATTTCGCTTTTTACGCTGACTGCCATGATTTCCCGTCCATTCAGTGGTAAGCTGACCGACCGAATCGGCCGTATCCCGGTCATGGTATTCGGAGCAGGCGTATGTTTCATTATAGGCTTTTTATACCCATTGATTTCTTCCGTGGCCGGTTTCCTGCTTATCCGCCTTTTTCATGGCTTTTCCACAGGGTTTAAACCTACAGGTACGGTGGCCTATGTGGCTGATATTGTACCACAGGAAAGAAGAGGGGAGGCCATGGGTTTTTCAGGTGTATTCGGCACATTGGGCATGAGTAGCGGACCTTCTATTGGCGGGGCAATTGCCCAACACTACTCGCTGGACGCGATGTTCTATACCTCTTCCGCCTTTGCGATCCTCTCCATAATTGTCTTGCTTGGTATGAAAGAAACACTGGAGAATCCGGAACGCTTTAAACTGAGTCACCTGGAAATTCATCGGAATGAAATCATCGACAAGTCGGCCATTCCCGTAGCGGTCTTTATGCTCCTGACGGTTTATTCCTACGGGGTTATTCTCACCGTCATTCCAGATTTTTCAGAATTCCTGGGCATTGCGAATAAGGGCACTTTCTTTACCATTTTTACCCTGGCTTCCCTGGTCGTTCGTTTGCTGGCCGGTCATGTTTCGGATAGTCTCGGCCGGGAGCCCGTCTTATTTATTTCCGGGACGTTATTCATTATCTCGCTCCTGCTTATCGGATTCAGTACCACCCAGGAGATGTTTTTTATCGGGGCAGTGGTATTCGGACTCGCCAGTGGGGTGAATACGCCGACTTTGTTTGCCTGGACTATTGACCGGTGTAAGCCGGAAAATCGTGGTAAGGCCATGTCAACTACCTTCATTGGCCTGGAGGCCGGCATTTTTCTGGGGGCAATTATATCCGGGTTTACGTACGCCAACAATCCGGAGAATTTTCCCCTGACGTTTGGCGTACCTGCTTTTTGCTGTGCACTCGCGTTACTGTACCTGATATTCCTGCACAACAAAGGCATAGCCAGTCTTTACACGGCCAAACAGAAATAAAAAAATCCGGAATGTTCCGGATTTTTTTGACCTTGAAGTGATGGTAAAATTGACCTGTTTTAACCTACTTTCTTGACAGAACCGCTGCCAGATGATTTGCTATTGATATGCTGCGGATTTCCATGATACCTGACCGAACCGCTACCGCTTGTCCGCGCGTCGATTGATTCATTTACGTGTACCTCACAATTGCCGGACCCCGAAATGGTAACTTCACAGGTATCGACAAATAAATCTTCTGCCTTAACACCTCCGGAGCCACTTATCGCCGCACTAAGCGACTTGCTTGTTCCGGATAATTCAGCGTTTCCAGACCCTGAAATGGCTATTTTAATTGATTCCGCATCCACGCTTGAGATTACCCGCCCGGAACCGCTGATGGCCAGGTTCAGGTTGGAGGATTTGATTTTATTCTCTGCAATGATTTTTCCGGAGCCACTCACTGCGAATCCTTCAACATCAGGTGTAACGACGAAGACTTCGAGTTTGCCATTACTACCGCCCCATCCTTTGGTGCGTTTGTTTTTGATGAGCAATTCATTGCCACGAACTTCAATATCCAGGTCTTCAATAACATCGTCCGAAGCCAACACTTCCACTTTGGTGGTGTTGCCCTGGGTTACGTAAACCGTTCCTGATCGTGACATACTGATTCGGCTGAACTCAGAAACTGGGATATTTTTGCGTTGTGAGAAAACCGGAACTGATACCAACGCCACCAGGCATAGAATAGCGAAGGTTTTAAAGATTGTTTTCATAGTTGATTAAGTGATTGAGTTTATTAATAAGACTCAATTTTTACCTCAAGGTTGCATGGAGTGGATAAAAAAAATAAATATTTTCTCCGCACGTCCGGGATGGAGTATATTCACAACCGAATTATGATTTATCTTATTCTTTGTATTGCGGCCAATGTCGGCATCTTCACCTGCTTCCGGGCTTTTAAGCATTTCGGCATCAATACATTTCAAGCCATTGTCTTTAATTACCTGTTTTGCGTAGTGACGGGGGTGCTGTTTGCCGGCATATCTGTTTTTGACGGAATCCTGGAAAGTGGAAATGAATGGTTGCCCTACGCAGCAGGATTAGGCTTGATATTTATCGGCACTTTTTACCTGATGGCAAGAACCACCCAGGTATTCAGCATGACTGTTTCGTCCATTGCGTCGAAGATGTCGTTGGTCATTCCTGTCTTATTCAGTTTACTTATCCTTAACATTCAGTCCAAGGAATATACACCCTGGAACTACCTGGGCATGGCGTGTGCGCTTCTGGCCATTATGGCGTCCTCGTACAAACCGGGCAAAGCCGATTTGCATTCCTCCCATGTGGTGAATTACCTCCTGCCCATTTCGGTATTCGTTCTCGGGGGCATTATTGACAGTACCATTAATTTTGTGAGTTACCGTTTCCTCTCCGATTCGGAAGAAGCAGTTTTTCCCATATTCATATTCCTGTCGGCCGGAAGTATCGGGATGCTGTTTTTGTTAATGCAAAGAAAGAAGATTGCCCTGAAAAGTATATTGGGTGGCGCCGTACTGGGTGTCGTCAATTACTTCTCTGTGTATTACCTCGTCCGCTCCCTGAGTGTATTCTCCCATGATGGTGCACTGGTGTATCCCCTGATCAATGTCGGGATCATCCTGGTAGCCACAGGGGTATCGGCCCTGTTTTTTATGGAGAAATTCTCCAGGATAAATCTGGCTGGAATTGTTCTGGCCATCCTTGCCATCTTCCTTCTTTCTCACCAGGAAGTGCAGGCTGCCCTCTGATCCCACTGCCTTTTAGCCAAATTTGATACAAATCATACCCTGAGTTGACTCTGCTCATATGGGGTACTTGAGGTTCTGCCTAGCTTCATACAAGTATTTTACCGAATGCTTCCTATGTGCCAGTAAATTATTGAGTCATGAACGACCTTAAAACAAAATCAATGTTGGAGCAGGCTGACGAATTGTTTCTTTCGGCCAAAGAAGAACTTTGTCGCCCTGAAGAGGATGTAGTACCCTATATGGTATGCAATGCCGCGTATAAATCAGTGTCAAAATATTTGACCGGATTTCTCCTGAAAAATGATATTGAAATCCACAATTCCATGTCCCTGGATGTACTTCTGAAACTTTGCCAGGACATTGACCCCCGGTTTAAGGAGTTGAATATGGAGCCGCTTCTTCAGTCGACAAATAATGAAAAGATCTGGACGAACATGGCTATCGTAGATCAGTTTATGGATCTGGCCACTCAAACGAGGACGCTCATTGGTGAGGGTTGAAATGGTCCTACACTTAAGCACCGTCCCTAATTTTCTGTACCCGGACCTTCATCTGGAGGATGGTCCGGTACGTCTCATTTTACATTCTCCGGATAAAAAATGTAGTAGTTACTGAACTTACAACGTCATGGACAAGAAAAACAAAGTTAAATACCCCGGCAACCGCGTGGCAATGGATGGAAACACCGTTGCCATCATGTGTGAAAGAGAGTCTTCTGATGCAGCCGGCGCCTACCCGATCACACCTTCCACGCAAATGGGTGAATACTGGGCGGAAGAAGCAGCCAAAGGTCACCTGAATATTTCTGACCGACCTTTGATCTTTATTGAGCCGGAAGGCGAGCATGCGGCAGCGGCCGTGACAGCAGGGCTATCCATGACCGGATTGCGTGCAGCCAATTTTTCATCCGGACAGGGAATTGCCTACATGCATGAGTCCCTGTATGCAGCCGTAGGAAAACGGCTGACCTACGTGCTCAATATCGGAGCAAGAGCCATGACCAAGTCGACCCTGAATGTCCATGC
>CAYGOW010000057.1:0-3185 GCA_964351425.1 uncultured Roseivirgaceae bacterium | reverse complement strand
TTGAATCCCGGGGTAGTTGCCCAGGATGGATTTCTTACCACACACCTGATTGAATCCCTGGATCTTCCTGAACGCGAACTGATCCGGGAATACCTGGGACGGCCGGATGATATTATCGATACACCGACTCCGGCACAACGCATTATATATGGTGATACCCGTCGCCGCATTCCCGAATTATGGGATGTGGATAATCCGGTTATGGCAGGAATCGTCCAGAACCAGGATTCCTACATGCAAAGCGTCGCCGCACAGCGTCCTTTCTTTTTTGATCACATCCGTGATATCGCCGACCAGGCCTTTCAGGATTATTTTGAATTGACAGGACGTCGGTACGAGCGGGTTATGACCTATAAAGCCGAGGATGCAGATTACCTGATTCTTGGCCAGGGCAGTGTGGTACCAAGTGCCGAAGCAGTCGTTGATTATTTGAGAAAAACCAGGGGCATCAAAGTCGGCGTGGTCGATTTGGTCATGTTCCGTCCGTTTCCTGCCGACCTGGTAGGCAAGATTTTAAAAGGTAAAAAAGGCGTGGTTATCCTGGAAAGATTGGATCAGCCACTGGCAGAAGATTCGCCCATCATGCGGGAAATCCGTGCCGTACTCAACAAGTGTATGGAGAATGGCTCGAATAAAAAAGAAATGCCTTACCCCGATTTACCAGCGTATTCGGCTACTGACCTTCCTTCCCTTTATTCCGGATCCTTCGGATTGGGAAGTCGCGATTTGCAGCCGGAAGGGATCATAGGAGCTGTGGAGAATATGCTACCCGATGGAAAGCGTAAAAAACGGTTCTATTTATCCATTGATTTTATCCGTGAGACTCCGATGAGTCCGAAACAACGGGAATATCAGGAAAGAATTGAAGAATCCTATCCGAAGGTGAAGGAGCTCGCCGTACATGGCTCGGAAAACCCTAACCTGATGCCAAAAGAAGCCGTCACGGTACGATTCCACTCCATAGGAGGCTGGGGCGCCATTACCACGGGTAAAAACCTGGCCATGACGTTGTTTGATCTGCTCGGGTATGACATTAAGGCGAACCCCAAATACGGCTCGGAGAAGAAAGGGCAGCCAACCACTTATTACCTCGCTGCTGCACCCGAGCCTATCCGGATTAACTGTGAATATTATTTTGTGGATGTAGTGCTTTCGCCGGATCCCAATGTTTTCAAGCATACCAATGCACTTGCAGGCCTGAAACAGGGAGGCTGTTTCATCATCCAGAGTGATAAGAAAAAACCGGAAGATGTATGGGCGGATATACCCAAACAATATCAAAAACTAATCATAGAAAAAGATATCCATATTCACTATATCGATGGATTTAATATCGCCCGGGAAGAAGCTACCGATCCTGAATTGCAATTACGTATGCAGGGGATCGCTTTCCAGGGAGCCTTTTTCGCCGCGTCGCCCCTGATGGAAAAAACAGGGATGACCGATAAGGCCTTGTTAAAGGCGATCGAAGATCAATTGCAGCACAAATTTGGAGGCAAAGGCCAGCGGGTAGTCGATGACAACATGCGCGTGGTGAAACGAGGATTCGATGAAGTGCGTGAGATAAAAGAAAAAGTCTTGTCCGACAAGGCAGCGGTCAAAGCCAATGGTCAAATGCCGGTACCTATTCCGACCATGTTGCGGGACGTTCCGGTCAGCGAATCGGGTCTTAGTGATATTCATCGCTTCTGGGAACAAACCGGTAATTTCTACGCCCAGGGTATGGGTAATGATAATCTCACCGATCCGTTTATCGGTTTAAGTGTAATGCCTGCCGTGTCGTCCTTGTTCAGGGATATGACGGGTATTCGATTTGAACACCCACAGTGGATCCCCGATAATTGTACCGCGTGCGGAAACTGCTATACCGTTTGTCCGGATACCGCCATTCCCGGTCTGGTGAATGAATTATCAGAAGTACTGGACACGGTTGTTAAGCGCGTGAAGCGAAATCATGAGAAGCTGGAATACCTGCCTAAAGCGGTCCGTAAGATGGAGCCGGTTATACGCGGAATGTTCAATGCGCCTCACGAAGGGGCAACCGTCAATAACCTGATCAATGATGCCATTGACCTGGCGATCGAGGAAAATGATGACAATAAATTTTCAGAAGAAATGAGCTGGTTCCGCGATGAACTGGGGGACTTCCAGTTTGCACTGACCCGGCCTTACTATGATTTGCCTGAAAAAGACGCGGCCAATAATGGAGGCTTGTTTAGTATCACCATCAATCCGAATACGTGTAAAGGATGTATGGAATGCATCGAAGTAGGTAACGACGATGCGCTGCGGCCCATTATTCAGACAGAAGGAACCGTAGCAAGACTGCGGGAAGAGTGGGACTTCTGGGGTGATTTGCCCAATACACCGGCGAAATATAACCGGATCGATGACCTGGAGGAAAAAATAGGACCACTCGAAACCATTCTCCTGAATAAGGATGCCTATCAGAGTTTTGCCAGTGGCGACGGCGCCTGTCTCGGTTGTTCAGAAAAGTCCGTGGTACATCTCTTTGTCGCCACCGTCGAATCGCTCATGCAGCCGCGAATTAAAAAGCACATTTCCCACCTGGATGATCTGATTGAAAAACTTGAGAAACACGTGCAGCTGACGCTCCTTAATACGGTCAAGGTAACAGACACAGATGTCATGTCACGAATCGTTTCTGAGATGAAGCAAGGCGACCTGACAATGTCTGGCATTACGACACGACTGGAGGAAGAACAAGGCACCCAACCCATTGATCAGGAGTGGCTGGGAGAAATGACACGCCTTCTCGGCGGACTGAAACAGTTGAAATGGAAGTACACTTCCGGCACGACCGGACAAGGACGCTCCACCATGGGTATGACCAACGCGACGGGATGTACATCTGTATGGGGTAGCACCTATCCGTATAATCCCTATCCATTCCCATGGGCCAACCATCTCTTCCAGGATTCAACGTCGATGGCGATGGGAATTTTCGAGGGACACATGGCAAAAATGGCGGAAGGATTTAAGCTGATCCGTAAGGCTGAATTGGAATTAAAAGGAGAATATGACGCGGCCAAATCCCGCGACTTCTTCACCTATTTCACCTGGCAGCAATTTACAGATGAAGAATGGTTGCTTTGTCCGCCTGTTGTTGCCCTGGGTGGTGACGGTGCGATGTACGACATTGGATTCCAGAACCTGTCCCGAAT
>CAYGOW010000056.1:0-14037 GCA_964351425.1 uncultured Roseivirgaceae bacterium | reverse complement strand
AAGAAGTACCAGAATGTGGAAACTACCTGCTCCTCCCGGCAGAGGAATTGCCATAGCAATGCCTCCAATGACAAAAATGGTAAGCGCAGCAAAAAACCCAAGTTCGGCGGTTTCGGGAAACGCCAGCATAACCAGATACATCATGAAATAATAGAGAATCCATATTAAAACGCTGTAGAATATGAATAGTCCACGTTTCTCGAGCTTGAAAACACTTAGTAAGCCTGTCTTCAAACCTTTCAGTGCTTTGCGGGTTTTACTCATCATCCGAAGACTCAGGAACCTGCGGGATTTATAAAAATAGCGGGCCAGGAAATATAGACCCGTAACAAAAATTACTGCTCCTATTCCCAGCATCCAGTAAAAATTCCCGGATTCACCGGATCCCTGACCACTCAAATTCTTTATTTGTTCGGACTGAAAGAAATAAAGCAAATTATCCAGCTCAATAAAAAAGGATATGGCGATCAGCGTAACAAGGAAAAAAAGATCAATGACCCGTTCTGCCATCACTGTCCCTAAAGACACTTCAACAGGAGTTCCATTCAGACGATACAAATTATAACAACGGGAAACTTCACCTCCTCTTGGAATAACAAGGTTTATGAAATAACCCACCATCACCGATAAAAATCCATGTACTGTCGAGGCATTCTGGCCAACCGGATGCAATAACAATTTCCATCGTTCAGCCCGGATCAAGTGAGAAAGTATTGCGGCAGCTCCGGAGGCAAACAAAAAAGGTTTATTTGCAGAACGCCAGACCTCTGCCAAATATCCCCATTTGGATTGCCCCTCCTCTACTTCGATATTATTGAATGCCAGCCATAACAGGAAAGCCGTCACCAGAATCATCAAAAGGTACTTGAGAATTTGTCCTGCCTTTTTGCGCATAAACTGTTAGTTGGACAAACGATTGTTGGTATCCGGAAAAATAATGGAAGGAGTAAACGACTTGGCTTCTTCGAAATCCATGGAGGCATAAGAGATGATGATAATGACATCACCTACCTGAACCCTGCGCGCCGCAGGCCCGTTCAGGCACACCATGCCAGAATCCCGCTTGCCTTTAATCACATAGGTTTCAATCCGTTCTCCGTTATTCACATTCACAATCTGGACCTTCTCCCCCTCAATAATATTTGAAGCCTCCATCAGTGACTCATCTATGGTAATGCTGCCCACGTAATGCAGTTCAGCCTGAGTTACCTTCACACGATGGATTTTGGACTTTAAAACTTCTATAAACATGATGCTAAGACCCTCCAAGGATCAAATTATCTATTAATCTAATATTTCCCACAAATGCGGCTACACATAGCGCAACCTTATTCCCCGTAAAATCGTTCGCAACGCGCACCAAAGTTTCCGCATGAACGGCCTCAAAATAGTCGGGGGTCAACCCATAGCGCCTCAGGTATTGCATACCGTACGCTTGTACGTCACCCCAGGATTCTCCATTGCTTAGCTTTAAATCTGCTTCTTTCAGCATCTGATAAATATGAGAGGCCGTTTCCCGTTCCTCGTCAGATAGATGAAGGTTTCGTGACGACATCGCCAACCCGTTTTCTTCCCTGAAAATAGGCACACGTACAAGTTCGGTTTGAAACCCAAGGTCTTTCACCAATTGCTGAATGATCAGAAACTGCTGCAGATCCTTTTGTCCAAAATAGGCGCGATCAGGCTGCACTGCATTAAATAGCTTTGAAACAACCATAGCGACCCCGTTAAAATGACCTGGCCTGAATTCACCTTCCATCACACGATCCATTTCACCAAAGGTAATCTGAACGACCGGATCGCCTGTATACATGATGTCATCTGTCGGAACAAAGACCGCGTGACACCCAGCCTTCTCGAGCATAGCAAGGTCCTGATCTTCCTGACGTGGGTATTTTTTAAGGTCCTCTGAATTATTAAACTGGGTAGGGTTCACGTAGATTGAGCTTATCACGATATCATTCTCCCCCATAGCCCTTTCCAACAGTGACAAATGTCCCCGGTGAAGAGCTCCCATGGTAGGAACAAGGCCAATAGCATTGCCCTGGCATTTTTGCGCAGAAAGGTATTTTCCCAAAGAAATAATATCTCTGAAAACCTCCATCGATACAGACACGGTTGGTGATAAAATGGTCGCAAAAGTAGCTTTTTCCAAATACAAAAGATGGATTAAAGGTAAAAAATTTGTATTTTTGTGTTTTGTTTTAGCAAAATCAAATCCCATTTAAATATGTCAAAACTTCGTATTCTTTATGTAGCCAGTGAGATTAACCCTTTCCTTAAAACTTCTGAAGTAGCAGAATTTGTAAGAAAGCTTCCACAGGCTATGCAGGAAAGAGGCATGGAGATCAGAATCCTCGTTCCGAGGTTCGGTCTGATCAATGAGCGTAAGAACAGATTACATGAAGTGGTAAGACTGTCGGGCATCAATATTCCTGTAGGTGAGGAGGAAAAACCACTGATAATTAAGGTGGCTTCTATTCCTAACGCCAAATTGCAGGTGTACTTTATCGATAATGAAGACTATTTCCACAGGAAATTCGTCTTTCACGACAAAGAGAATAACTTCTATGAAGACAATGACGAGCGAGCCATTTTCTTCTGTAAAGGAGTAATTGAAACTGTAAAGAAATTGGGCTGGGCCCCGGATATCGTTCATTGTAACGACTGGATGACCAGTTTGATTCCATTGTATCTCAAGTCGACTTACAAAAATGATCCATTATTTAAAAACACTAAGTCGGTTTTCACCGTATACGACAATGCGTTTAAGCATACGTTCAGTGAAGACCTTATTGACAAGGTGAAAATGATGGATATCGAAGACAGCATGCTAGCCAACTTGAAGACCGCGGATTACAAAGGCTTTATCAAGCTGGGCATGGAGTTTGCCGACGCCGTCATTAAAGCTGAAGAGAACAGCACTCTCAATGGTATGTTTGAAGAAATGACCGAAGAGAAAAAATTCGAAGTGATTGAAAAAGACGACAACTTTACAGACTCATACTTTAATTTATATAATGAACTTGCGGGCTAGGAAATTAGGGCTGATACTTGTATCAGCCCTAGCATTTTTTTCGTGTGAAAGCGACGAACTCAGTACAATCGGACTTCCCCCTGAAAATAACCTGGGGATTTTTTTTGTAGAAATTCCATTAGAAAATGTGGTAACCCAGGTTTGGGTGAATGATATCACCAGCAGGAATACGGGGACCGCTATGGCCGGAAGCTATACAGATCCCGTTCTGGGAGAAATATCTGCTCAGAACTTTTCCGAATTACTTTTGCCATCGGCTAATCCTGGAAGATTATTGGAAGAAGACGCTGTTTTAGATTCTCTCGTGCTTGAAATGCGGATTGGTAATGCTTTTGGCGTAGATCTGACATCTACCACGCAAACAATTCAATTGTACCAATTGCAGGATACCATTCGTAGTTTTGAACAATCCTATTACAATGAATCTAATCAGGCGGTAGGAATGCAACTGGCAGAAGAATCTTTCCTGATTTATACAGATTCCCTGGATTTGCTTTTCTCAGATACCAATTTGCCGGATACAGCAGCAGAACGAAAGCGATATGATAACCAGGGAAGGTATATATACAAAACCAATTTTCACCTGGATGATGCGTTTGCCCAGAATTTCTTTACAGAAATGAAGGACACAACGGAAAATTCTACGTTCAGTTCAAACCAGAATTTTGCCAATTTCATCAAAGGATTCAGATTAAATGGGGTTCCGGGTAATTCAGCTGTCATCGCTTATAACCCTACCAGCTCCTTTTCCGCGCTTGTCCTGTATTATACCCAAACCGAAGAAGGGGTTCCTGTGCATAAAACCATTCGTTTTACCTACAATACAGCCATTTCTTATAACAACATCACGCCAAATGCAGATGTTAACTGGTCTGGCGGGGATCTCGACGGGCTTACCAGCTTCTATCAACCCTACGAGTCAGGCACCTCCGCCGGTTATTTGCAGGCGGGAACGCATCTCTTCTTAAAACTGGATATGTCCTTCTTCAATGCATTCGCCGATACGGTTGAGAATCCTATTATACAAAACGCCGAATTGGTCATGGAATCCCCTCGAGAATATCCGGGCGATGGCGTTCGGCTTCCATTGCCGATTCAACTAAATGCTACCGTTACTTCCCTCGATTCACTGGAAACAGGAAATATTTCTTCCAACCAGGATGTAGCGTCCGATTTACCCAAAATTGCCGAATACGACGAAGAGGAGCAGCGTTATAAAATAGAGATTCCTGTATATCTTCAAACGCTCGTCAATAATTCGAATGTGTATGACCAACTAATCTTCTCCCCACTAACTACTGACCCTTTTACCGGCTCATTAAAATCAGACAATGCATCATTCAACCGTCTGGTGATAGAAAAGGAGAATATTAAAATACGCTTATACTATACTTTACCCAACGCAAATTAATCAAATATGTGTGGAATAGTCGGATACATTGGCCCTCGTAAAGCACACGAGGTTGTCATTAAAGGTTTAGAGAGATTGGAATACCGGGGGTATGACAGCGCCGGGATTGCACTGATCAATGATGGTCTGAATGTATATAAAAAGAAAGGGAAGGTCTCCGAATTAAAAAGTTACCTGGGGGAGTTGGAACTGGACAGCCGCATTGGTATTGGCCATACACGTTGGGCAACACACGGGGAGCCAAATGATGCCAATGCCCATCCGCATTATTCTCAGTCAAAGAAACTGGCGATCATTCACAACGGCATCATTGAGAACTACTCATCGCTGAAACAGGAATTACTCAACAAAGGGCATCACTTCCTGAGTGAAACGGATTCTGAAGTGTTGATCCATTTTATTGAGGATATCCAAACTAATAACAACTGTTCCCTCGAGGAGGCGGTTAGACTGGCATTATCCAAAGTTGTCGGGGCATATGCCATCGTCATCATGGATGGAAGCAATGAACATCAAATTATTGCCGCAAGAAAAGGCAGCCCGCTCGTCATTGGTGTTGGTAAGGATGAATTCTTCCTGGCCTCTGATGCAACACCGATTATCGAATACACGAATGAAGTGGTCTATCTCAATGACCTGGAAATTGCGGTTATTGAAAACAACGAACTTAAAATCAAGAACAATCAGGCCATTCCGATGACACCATATATCCAAACGCTGGATATGGAGCTGGAGGCAATTGAAAAGGGCGGGTACGAACATTTCATGCTGAAGGAAATATTCGAACAGCCGCGCTCTATCGGTGATTGTATGCGTGGACGCCTTGATGCCAATAAGGGGCGGCTCGTATTAGGAGGAATTCGCGAATATTCCAATAAACTGACCAATGCAGATCGGATTATTATCGTAGCCTGTGGCACTTCATGGCATGCAGGTTTGGTCGCAGAATACTTCATTGAGGAATTCTGCCGGATTCCGGTGGAGGTGGAATATGCCTCGGAATTCAGGTACCGTAACCCCGTAATAAAAGAAGGGGATGTGGTCATCGCCATTTCGCAGTCCGGCGAAACGGCTGATACCCTCGCGGCCATTGAACTCGCAAAATCAAAAGGAGCGATTATTTTCGGTGTATGTAATGCAGTAGGGTCAAGCATTGCCCGGGCATCTCATGAAGGCGCCTATACCCATGCAGGACCCGAAATCGGCGTGGCTAGCACCAAGGCTTTTACCGCTCAATTGACCGTGTTAAACATGATCGCATTACGTGTGGCCCACAAGCGTGGTACTATTACGGAAAGACGCTATCATGAATTGTTAGTTGAGCTGGAGAATATACCGTCAAAGGTGGAAAAAGCACTGGAACTGGATGGTCAAATTCAGGAAATCGCCGCCCTTTTTAAGGACGCACGAAACTTTCTTTACCTCGGTCGCGGATTTAACTTTCCTGTGGCACTTGAGGGTGCATTGAAGCTCAAGGAAATTTCCTACATCCATGCAGAAGGCTACCCGGCAGCCGAAATGAAGCACGGGCCAATCGCGCTTATCGACGAAGAAATGCCGGTTGTATTTATTGCAACCCGGGATAGCTCCTATGATAAGGTTGTTTCCAATATTCAGGAAGTGAAAGCACGAAAAGGCAAAGTCATCGCCATTGTCACTGAAGGGGATGCACTGATCCCGCAAATGGCTGAATTTGTCATTGAGGTACCACGAACCGATGAGGCAATGATGCCGTTGGTATCCGTAATTCCACTTCAACTATTGTCCTATCACATTGCAGTTATGCGGGGATGTAACGTTGATCAGCCAAGGAACCTGGCTAAATCTGTGACGGTAGAATAATACTGGCTGTGAGGTCTCCTTGTCTTCCGATGATTCAATAGCGCCAGAAACAGCCAAAAAAAATCTCCCAGGGGAGCATTAAATAACGATCGGGACTATTCTTTGAGTTCCTGACCTATCATTATCCGGTGGCCATCCACGGTTTCAATGGCGAATTCCCGCATACCCCAGGGTTTGTCTTTCGGATGTTGCCTGATCGTTGCGCCTTTTGCCAAAACCTCTTCATAATAGGCATCGACATCATTCACTTCCAGATAAGCAAAATAGGAATGGTCGCCGAGTTCTCCCGGAGACATAGCATCGCGACATTCTCCAAGCATGATCAGGCAATGATCCTTCGAGGCAAACCTCCATCCCGGATCATCTATGGCATACACAGTGAAGCCTAATACATCCTTATAAAAACTGGCAGACTTTTCCAGGTCATGAACGGCGAGCACATACCTGTTTCGTAAAATTGATACTCCCATACCTCAAATACGGCAAAGAGGGGTCTTAAGTTTATGCTTCCTGACTCATCAGGTATTGATTTTTTAACAACGGACAGATCTTATAGCGTTCTTCTTTTGTTTCCTCGTACAAGGCCGTCAGCAATTCAAAAACATGTACCAGCCCGATCCTGTCCGCCCATTCAAAAGGGCCATATGGATAGCCCGTTCCCAGTTTCATCGCCATGTTGATGCCTTCCTTATCTGCTGTTCCCTCCTGCACCGTATAAAACGCTTCGTTGATAATCATACATACAACACGCGGCGTCACCATTCCCACGCGATCTTCTACACGCTCCCAGGCAATGTCCAGGGCGTTTAATATAGAGAATTCCGGATCATTTGATAATGAAGTAACTTCCCAAAGGGACCGGTCCACAAATCCAGGAAGCCCATTGAACCCACCGACATGAGCAGACCAGCCACCAGATACAAACCACAGTTCCGCAAGGGTAGATTTAACATTATTCAGGAGGATGAGTGGCCCTTGTATATCCTTGTACAATTCGATCACCTCAGGCTGGTCATCAAAGGTAAAGTCAAGAATCAGGTGAAAGTCATTTAGCGGTTCAGAGAAAGAATACACATCCTCTGCCTGGACAAGTTCTGCCCGATTACCCAGTTTTTTTTGAGTTTCTTCAAAATTTACGCCGGTGCCGAAAACTAATACACGCATATAATTGTAGATTTAAGACAAAAATAGCAATAAATTTCTCGCTCCTCATGAAATCCATCATCAATACTCCCAATGCTCCGGCACCTATTGGCCCGTATAACCAGGCCATTCTGTTTCATAATACCTTGTATGTATCCGGACAAATTGCGTTGGATCCATCATCGGGCGAACTGGTTTCTTCTGATATCCAGACCGAAACCAGGCAAGTCATGAAAAACCTCGAACAGGTACTAAAGGCAGCGGACTTTACTTTTGGGAATGTCGTCAAGTGCTCCATCTTTGTAAAGGACATGGATCAGTTTGCAGCCATCAATGAAACCTATGGTTCTTTTTTCCCTGTAGACCCCCCTGCAAGAGAGACCGTTGAGGTCAGCCGCTTGCCAAAAGATGTCAATTTAGAAATTTCCTGTATAGCCGTACGATAATGAAATTGATTCCGCGTCAATCGGAAACAGTAATATCAACCCTCTCACCAGCCGCCATAAACCGCCGTTTAGATGGGCTGACTGCCAGTCCTTCCCTTAGAAGTGAACAAGGCGACGATAAAGTTTTTCAAGGACGCATTCGAAACCGGACTTTCGTTCTTTCCAGAAAAGTCCGGCATGCAAATAATTTTATCCCGCTGGTCAATGGACGGATAGAACCTACCTCCAAAGGATCTATAATCTTCATAAAATACTCGCTGTTTCGCAGTTCGTTGATGTTTTTAAGCTTTGCCATCGGCATTGCCCTCATCGTAGGGGTTTGTTTTATTCTGGTAGGATTACCAAAGCTGTATATCATTACCGCCTTTTCTCTGGGATTGGCCAATTACCTGGTGACCTTTCTGAATTTTAACCGACAGGTACGATTAACTCATGAATCCCTGCTTGACGCGCTCAATATAGACGAAGCGGACATAAACGATCCAGCTTATTTTTCGTAGTTTTGCACCCGCAAATTCATGATAACAGTCATTTTGTAATGGAGAAAGAAGTTCGAGTAAGATTTGCTCCCAGTCCGACCGGAGCGCTGCATATTGGTGGGGTGAGAACCGCATTGTACAACTACCTTTTTGCGAAGAAACATAACGGGAAAATGATTCTTCGCATTGAAGATACCGATCAGAACCGGTATATAGATGGGGCGGAAGAATACATCAATGAAGCCCTCAACTGGATAGGTATCATTCCTGATGAAAGCCCTGCCAAGGGCGGCCCATACGGACCGTATCGTCAATCTGAAAGGAATGATATCTATAAAGAATATGCCCAAAAGCTGCTGGATGATGGAAACGCGTATTATGCTTTCGATACGCCTGAGGAATTGACGGCCATGCGCGAACGTCTTAAGGCAAACCGCGTGGATACCCCGCAATATAATTCGATCACCCGGATGCAAATGAAAAATTCACTTACGCTGCCAGAAGATGAGGTAAAGCAACGAATTGATTCCGGCGAGCCGTATGTGATACGATTGAAGGTGCCACGTAAGGAAGAGGTTAGATTAAATGACATGGTCCGTGGTTGGGTCATGGTACATTCCTCCGCCATTGATGACAAAGTAATCATGAAATCAGATGGTATGCCGACCTATCATCTGGCCAACGTTGTGGATGATCACCTGATGAAAATATCCCATGTTATCCGTGGAGAAGAATGGTTGCCCAGTGCGCCAATGCATGTGCTTTTATACAAATTCCTGGGCTGGGAAGATACCATGCCGTCGTTTGCTCACCTTCCACTACTCCTCAAGCCGGATGGCAACGGAAAACTAAGCAAGCGGGATGGAGATAAACACGGATTTCCTGTATTCCCGATTGAAGGGCACTTTCCCGGCAAAGAAGGAATGCCGGAACACTTTGATGGTTTCCGTGAAGCCGGGTACCTTCCGGAGACTATGGTGAATTTCCTCGCCTTTCTTGGGTGGAACCCGGGAACCGAACAAGAATTATTCACCATAGATGAATTAATTCAGGCATTCAGCATCGACCGGATCGGTAAATCCGGGACCAAATTTGATATCGATAAAGCAAAATGGTATAATCAGCAATACTTGAAAGTTAAATCAGATGAAGATTTGGCGAAATACCTGGAGCATGATATGAACGCTGCGCACGAAGAAGCCCAGGGTGTCGACATCATTAAAGTTTGCCATTCTCTTAAAGAAAGGATTACGTTTCCCCAGGATATTTATAAAGAGGGACGTTTCTATTTCGTGTCTCCTGATTCCTATGACGAGAATCTGGCCAATAAAAAATGGACCTCTGTGGCGGTGGATGTCTTGGATGCGTATGCCAATACAATCCGGACCGCAGACAGTTATACCGGCGAGGAGGCAAAATCCATTTTAAACAACATAATTAAAGAAAAAGCCGTTAAATTAGGACAGGTGATGCCCGCATTACGTCTGGCAGTAACCGGAAAAGGCTCAGGTCCGGATCTGATGGATGTTTTAGAAATCCTTGGTAAGGACCGTGTCGCCGACAGGATTACCGCAGCTATAAATAAGCTTCCGGTGGTCTCGTAAAATATAAATCCTATACGCTATGGCCCGAAAGAAGAAAGACAACAAGAAAAAAGAAAAGGAATCTAATCCAAAGGTCAATAAAGACCTGGAAGGTTTTGATATCAAAATTGATTCATTTGGAGAAATAAAATCAACTTTCGATATCGACAAAATCAATGAGTTCCTCAACAAGAATGTTGAAGATAAGAAGTTACAGGAACGGGAAGACTACGATCGTATAACGCACAAAGGAAAGTTTAAAGACGAGGAAGAATGAATTCACACGAAATTGATTATAAAATTATCGGCGATGACATACAAATTGTCGAAGTAGAGCTTGATCCGGGTGAAACAGTTATCGCCGAAGCCGGCGCCATGCTCTACATGGAGGAAGGAATCTCTTTTGACACAAAATTGGGCGACGGGTCGCAACCTGATCAGGGCTTATTTGGGAAAATCCTGTCTGCCGGTACCAGGATTCTGACAGGAGAATCGCTGTTTATGACCCATTTCACTAACCAGCGGCATGTAAAGTCACGAATTGGGTTTTCAGCTCCCTATCCCGGGACCATCATTCCAATCGACCTGAGTACTTCCCTCAATAATGAGCTTATTGTACAAAAAGATGGCTTTCTGTGTGCCGCACTGGGTACGGAATTAAGCATAACATTTAATAAGCGCATTGGTAGTGGTTTAGTTGGCGGGGAAGGATTTATATTGCAACGTCTGCGCGGGGATGGTCGCGCGTTTGTGCACGCCGGAGGTACTGTGATAGAAAAGACTCTGGATAATGAAACCCTTCGGATCGATACGGGTTGTGTCGTGGCATTCGAATCTTCCCTGGACTTTGACGTGAGCCGTGCTGGCGGGCTTCGGTCTATGGTATTTGGAGGAGAAGGTATTTTTCTGGCTACGTTATCAGGTACAGGCAAAGTTTGGTTACAATCCATGCCGATTAGAAAGTTGGTTCAGGCCCTTGCTCCTTACGGAAAAAATCGCGGGAAAGAAGGAAGTTCAATACTGGGTGATTTTCTTGAATCCTGATAAAATAGCAATACACCGTCAAAAGCACCTATTCTCCTTTGAATAATACCCATCTGGGTGATACGGGAATTTTAGTCTATGTTTATACCGGAGCTTTAGAATATTGTACCACATGAAAGTTCGATTGATTGTAATTTTGCTTACACTGTTTTGCTCGGCGCCTTTCCTTGGTTTCGCGCAGGAAGCTTCCATTACCCTGGGTCCTCCAGAAATAGGAATGAACCAGATTTGGACCATTACGGTAACAGTGCAAAATGACAAGCTGAATAATTACAGCGAATTTCCTGAAGTGGAAGGATTTCGAAAGGCCGGCACTTCATCCGCGTCCAATACGCAAATTATCAACGGGCAGATCTCCTCTTCTCAGAGTATTACAATGTCCTATAGCCCGCAGGGTGAAGGAACATTTACCTTGCCTGCCTTCTCCATGTCTGTAAATGGCAAAATGATTTCCTCGCCGGGTTCAACCATAAAGGTTGGTCCGCCCGTGCAACAACAACAGCGTCGCGATCCGTTCAGAAATATGTTTGACCGTGATGCCTACGATAATTTTTTTGGGGAGGATAAGCCAAAGGAATTTGTAGACATTGAAGAAGACGCCTTTATTGCGCTTACTACCGACAAGGCAGAAGTATATGTAGGCGAAGGGTTTACTACCACACTTTCCTTCTATGTCGCGGATAATAACCGGGCCCCGCTTGAGTTTTACGAACTGGGCAAGCAATTGGGTGAAATCATGAAGAAACTTCGGCCGGAGAACTGCTGGGAAGAAAATTTCAATATTGAAAATATTTATGGTGAGCGTGTAACGATACAAGGCAAAGGATATACGCAATACAAGATTTATCAAGGGGTATTTTTCCCATTGAATGATGAAGATGTTATTTTCCCATCCGTACCGTTAAAAATGATCAAATACCGCGTGGCGCGTAATCCTTCATTTTTCGGCCAAAACCGGCAGGAAGATTTTAAAAGCTTTTTTACTAAACCAAAAACCATACGCGTCAACCCGCTTCCTCCACATCCACTCAGGGACCAGGTGGCTGTTGGTGATTACAGGTTGAACGAAAGTATCAGCAGCAATACCCTGCAGACAGGTCAGAGTTTTACCTATGAATTTAATATTTTCGGACAGGGAAATATTTCATCCGTCAATTCTCCAAAAATCATTGAGACGGGTGACTTTGAATTCTATGATCCCAATGTGCAGCAAAACATCAACCGGCGCAACAGCCGCGTGACCGGCTCCAAATCCTATAGCTATTATGGCATCCCCAATGAACCGGGGCAATATAACCTTGGCGACTATTTTCAGTGGATATTTTTTAATCCGGATGCGGAGACATACGATACCCTTCGCTCAAGGGCAATCGTAACCGTCGAAGGTGAAAGCAGAAAGAATGAAAATATCCTGGCAAGTGATATGGGGTCATTCTACGATAAAATCGAATTTGAGAAAAATAAATTGACCTCAGTCGAAGAAGTCGAATGGATGAAGATCTTTGCCAACCTCTCTATTTTGCTTATGTTAGGGGCTTCGGCTTACATTGTATTTAAAAACTAGCGCGCACATTGAGTAATTCCTTTGGTAGACTTTTCAGAATAACAACCTTTGGCGAATCCCACGGAGCAGGAATAGGTGTCGTTATTGATGGTTGTCCTGCGGGCATACCCATTGACGAGGAGGTAATTGCTGCTGAATTAGCCCGTCGCAAACCGGGACAATCAAAGATTACCACCCAGCGTAGGGAAGATGACCAGGCAGAAATTTTGTCAGGTGTTTTTGAAGGTGTTTCTACCGGCACCCCAATCGCCATGTTTATTCGTAATCAGAATGCCCGAAGCAAAGATTACTCTCACATTGCCGATAAATTCCGTCCTTCCCATGCAGATTATACTTACCAGGAAAAATATGGTATCCGGGATTATCGGGGCGGAGGGCGAAGCTCAGCCCGTGAAACAGCCGCGCGGGTCGCTGCAGGGGCAATTGCCAAGGCACTACTTGCTCAATTAGGCATTACTGTTCAGGCCTATGTCTCACAAGTTGGTGATATTACAGCGCCTTCATACCTTCAAATGGACCTTTCCAAAACGGATGATAATATCGTCCGGTGTCCTGACCAGGTCACCGCCGAAAAAATGATCGAACTGATCGATACGGTCCGTAAGGAACGGGATACCATCGGAGGTCAGGTTACAGGAGTTATTAAAAATGTCCCGCCAGGATTAGGGGAGCCTGTGTTTGAAAAGCTCCACGCAGTTCTTGGTTCGGCCATGTTGAGCATCAATGCCGTCAAAGGATTTGAGTATGGCTCCGGATTTAATGGAATTAGCATGCGAGGCTCCAGGCATAATGATGCCTTTGTTTCGGATGAAGACGGTAATGTGCGGACAACCAGTAATTATTCCGGCGGCATTCAGGGAGGCATTACTAATGGGGAAGACATTTACTTCAATGTAGCCTTCAAACCTGTAGCTACCATCATGATGGATCAGGATTCTGTTGATGAAAAGGGTGAAAATGTCGTGGTTTCCGGAAAGGGAAGGCACGATCCATGCGTTGTTCCGCGTGCTGTTCCCATTGTTGAAGCCATGGCAGCATTGGTTATTGCAGATTTTTATCAGTTAAGCAGGACAAGTCGTTTGGATACGAATAAGGATTAGTATGAAAAAATTACCGCTACATGTCAAGATAATTATCGGATTGATACTGGGTATTGTCTGGGCATTTTTATCCAGCAGCCTTGGATGGAATGAATTTACCATTAACTGGATCGACCCTTTTGGTCAGATTTTCATCCGCCTGCTCAAATTTATCGCCGTCCCTTTGGTACTGTTCTCCATCATTAGCGGTGTATCCGGTTTGAGTGATGTCAGTCGGTTAGGCAAAATGGGGATCAAAACGCTTTCACTCTATCTCATCACCACAGTGACGGCTGTATCCCTGGGCCTTCTCCTGGTAAACTTCATTAAACCTGGCACATTCATTGACGACCAGCAGCTGGTGAAAAACCGGATTGAGTACGAACAATGGGTTACAGCAACCCCGGGA
>CAYGOW010000055.1:0-14075 GCA_964351425.1 uncultured Roseivirgaceae bacterium | reverse complement strand
CCATCATAAGAAGTTGTTCGGCAATGAAATTATCGCTTTGCTGCATCATTACCGTTAGTGCACTGTCTAATGGAATACTGGGGACTTCTTGAATTTGGGCATTTCCCGGAATGGTGTAATCAATTGGAATAACAATTTTTTGTAATGTGTCCGATAACAACCGGGCGGCAATTTCCTGACTATAAATGAATGGAATGGTAAAAGATTCGTTTTCTCTGGTCTTACCCGGATAGAAGGTAGTTCTGTTGGAATGGATACTACGCTCCATGCGGCTTTTTTCAAGTGAATCTCCCAGCCATATAAATTTTCTAAAGTACGGTTGGGGAGTTGTCAGGAACCCGGTGGTACTGTCAAGCTCCATGGAAAATGTATTACCATAAATCGGCAGGTCAGACCTTTCAGAAGAATAGGGGTATTTGAAATCTCCCCACGACCACCCCGGTCCAAAAGCCGGATCCGGATAATTTCTTCGCGTCAGATAAATGGTATCTGATTGGGTAGACAGAAAAGACAGCACATTGCTGGCGGGTAGTTCCTCATACAATAATGAAGGGTCGCCAGTACCCCAGAAGATTAAAGAATCGGAAACAGTGATATATTCCAGGCCAATTAATGAATCAGGAAGGGTTTTCAGGGCGGTGTAGAACGTCAGAATTTTTGTATTGGAAGCAGGGGTAAAATAAGCATCGCCCTGATAATCAACAAGGTATTCACCTTTTGAAGGATCATACAAAACGAATCCTGTGTGATCCTGGAATTCATCCTCCATGGCATCCAGGTTACTGACGATGAGCTTTTTAGGTGAGGCGCAAGCTGCGAGGAGTAAAAGACAAAAAATCAGTTGTATTTTCATATTGGTCATGAAAATACAAATCTATCCCTTATCCGGAAAGTATCGCTCCATAAGAATATTTTTATGATGCAGTTCGTGTCCGGCGATAACTTCACCAATAGTCCGAACGGACATCGTTACGCCACTGGCAGTACCTGTTCTTTTTAAGGCATGAGGTGAAAAACCTGCAAATAATGAAACGGTGGATGCCCGAACTGCCTCCATCTCCTCAATGATATCTTTGAAAGACCTATTGTCCTCTTCATAAACTTCAGCATATTCATTTTCGTTGAATCCGGGTAAATCGGTTTGATCCATTCGCGCAAACCGAAGTGCCCGATAGGCAAATATTCTCTCGGAATCAATAAGGTGCTGTACCACCTCGCGCGCAGTCCATTTGCCTTCCGCATAGCGATAGTCAATCATATCGGAGGACCATGTTTTTAAAAATCGTGACATAGATTGTCCGTTTTCCCTGAGGGTATGCGCGAGAAGCTGAGAATCTACCAGGTTAATGTAACGCTTGTAAAATGGAGGAATATGGTCAGTGGACATATGTTATATTGTTTAACTATGAGCGCTTCCATTTAATGGTGCATCCAATGGCCTTCGCTGAAGTCACTTCCGGGGACTCTCCTTTCAGAATAGCATTTACGGCCTCTTCAACATAATGCTTAGTGGCATCCTTTCCGCTTCGGGGATTGTTATCAATAGCACCTATATAGGCTACCTGAAAGTTGCCATTTACATTTCTCAACACAAAGGTATGAGGGGTATTTGTTGCGCCGAACGCACGTGCCACCTCCTGGGTTACATCCTGCAAGTACGTATGCGGAAAGTCTTTGGCTTTGGCGTATGCTACCATTTTCTCATAGGAATCACCTGGAGAAACATTCGGATCATTGGGATTAACAGCGACTACAGGAAAACCTTTGTCCGCGTACTTGACATGAAGTGCCTTGATGCGTTCATTGTATCCCTGCGAATAAGGACAGGTATTACAATCGAAAATAAGTATGACGCCTTTTTGGTCGGCAAAATCGGATAATGCAACCATATTGCCAGACGTACTTTTAAGCTTGAAATCATTTACTGTATCTCCTACCTCGTATCCATTCTTGAGTGTAGCAGTAAATGAAAAAATAAAAAGGACAGGAATTAATAGTAAGAGTTTCATGATGGATGTGTTAATTGATAAATGTAGTAATGTGCCTGGTAATTTCTTCCGGGGTCAGATCGCTTTCGATGAAGGTTCGTCTGCGGGATAGCTCCTGACCATGATGGATCCACGCGGTCAATCCACGAATTGTAGTCCAGTTCATCGAGGATCATCACCTTCGCATCTAATGATTTTTTGGAGACAAAATTCTTTACTTTCTCGATTTGATCTGCATAGTCAAGACTTATAAAATATAATTCCATGTCTTCCTCGTATGTATCCAATGCAGTCTCGAAATAAGGCATCTCTTTGACACAGGGCCCGCACCAGGTTGCCCAAAAATTAATTACTAAAAGCTTATCACTCTTTTTTGAAAGTAAAGATTCGAGCGCATCAAATTTCACCACCGAAACCTGTTGTGCCTGTGCCGAAAAAATCGCTGCGAACGAAAATAAAAGAATAAAAATTAATCGACGCATAGTAGTTGTTTAACGTTGTTCTGAGAAATAGGTTATCACGCATAAAAAAGGACAAAGAAGGGCAGAATGGAAATTGTATTATTTCAAGAACTGGCATTTTGACAGGCTCTTCTTATTGGCGTGTTAATTTGTGTGTTAATATTAAATCGATGATTGGTTAACATTAGCGTAACCGACTTTACACGGCTTATTCACACTATTAGGTTGACTTGATTAAAGAGAAGCGGTCGATAAAATGACATATTTTCCGTTTAATGACTGTGTTAATTCCATGTAAGAAATACTACCAAATTGTTCCTAATTAGACTGATCTAAGATTTTGAAAAAGTCAACAAAAAGTTTTCCACATTTTCAACAACTTTTCCACATTTGCAATAGGGAAAAATATAAAGCCTTGATAATCAAATAATTAAGTCAAATTTGAGTAATTGAGATTTTGTGGACAACTTTTATGGACATCTGTCGGGTAATGTGGCGGCATAATATATGGTCTGCGCAGGCCATTCATTCCATAGGCAGTGTAAAAGCCTGTTATTCTATTCAAACTGTTGCCGGATCAGCTGTTTTCGATACGTGTTAAAAATTCTCGACTTAGAAAGGAACCCAACGTATTTGCCGTCATCAATGACAGGGAGATTCCATGCGCCGCTTCTTTCAAACTTCCGCATGACGGATTGCATATTTTCGTGAGAGGAGATATATGCAGGCGGACTGTGCATAAGTTCTTTTACAAGCGTTGTTTCGTATTTTTCCTGCTCAAACATGATATCACGGATGTCATCCAGGGTCACTACCCCGACCAGTTGTTGCTCCTCATTAACGACAGGAAAAATATTTCTCTTGGATGCCCTGACCAGGGCCACTAATTCGGCAAGATTATTTTCCGGCCTGGCTATGAGTAAATCCTTTTCAATTATTTTTCCCAGTTCGATTTTACTCAATACCTGACGATCCTTATCATACTGTATAAGGTCTCCACTTTCGATCAGATGTTTTGTATAAAGGGAGTGTTTCTCAAAGAATGAGGAAGTCATATAAGCGATGGCGGACACGAGCATCAACGGGACAAATAATTCATAGCCGCTTGTAATTTCAGCAATGAGAAATATAGCGGTCAATGGCGCATAAAGGACCCCGCTCATGACTCCGCACATACCGACCAGGGTAAAGTTGCTCGTACTGATCTGACTTGTTCCAAGTAAATTATATGTCTCCGCAAATAAATGTCCGGTTATCCCTCCAATGAATAATGAAGGTGCGAAAATTCCTCCCGATCCTCCTGATCCGATAGTCAGGGCAGAGGCTATCGGTTTAACCAATAAAACAGCAAGGGTGAAAAAGAGCAAAAAATAGGTATAATCGATGTTAGCGAAGAACAAGGATCCGTTGAGCAGTTCATTCTCCCTCCCGGCGAGTAATAGTTTAATCGTATTGTATCCTTCTCCGTAGATAGGTGGGAAAAGAAAAATGATAATTCCTAACAGGGCACCTCCCACAAGTGCGCGACCGATATCATTAGAAATTTTAGTAATGACAGATTCAATGCGGTAAGTCATGCGGGTAAAATAGACCGACACCAATCCGCATAAAACGCCAAGCAGAATATAGTAAGGGGTGTCTGCTGCAACGAAATCATCGGTCAAAGTGAATGAGAAAAGGACGGCATCTCCGAGTAGTGTTAGCGATATTAAAGAACCGGTCACTGATGCAATCAATAGAGGAATAAACATTGCAATGGTGACATCGGCCAGGATTACCTCCATACTAAATATGACACCGGCAATCGGGGAGTTAAAGATAGCGGATATCGCACCCGCTGCTCCGCAGCCAATTAGTAACGTACGCTTCTTTTGATTGAGGTGCATCAGGTTACCGATGTTGGAGCCAATAGCACTTCCTGTAACAACGATAGGGGCTTCCAGTCCGACCGATCCACCCAGACTTACGGTGATGGCACTTGTAATCATCCGGGAATACATCTTGGTACGCTGCATGATGCTCGAGCGTTTTGCCACTGCATACAGGATCTGCGTAATTCCGTGGCCAAGTCGCTCTTTGAACAGGTACTTCGCAATTAGCACAGTAAGTAAAATACCAAGTGCAGGGAATGCAAGGTAGAGGTAATTGGGAAATTTTTCGTTCGAACTACTGGTCAGAAAGGCCTCAAGATAATGCACTGTTGTTTTCAGGATTACCGCTGCCAGGCCAGAAATAGCGCCGATAACTCCGCCAAGAAAAATGACGAAGTTGCGGTTGCTCATGTGGCGCATTCTCCAAATCAGAAATTTTACAAGAAGGTTTTCCAGTTTCTTCATGTGATTTATCAGTCTTGCAAAATAACTGAATCATTATCGATTGTATAACTATTTTCCGCGATAACTACTGATAGGAAAAGGATGGAATGGATGATTTTCTTAACTTAATGTAAAGGGGAATTATGAAAGATATAAAAGGAATAAAGGAGACCTGTTTATACATACATGATCTCGAGGAAGCTCGCGAATTTTATCATAACAAACTCGGGTTTTCCGTCATTCATTACGAACCAGGAAAGCATTGCTTTTTTCGCGTAGGTTATTCAGTATTACTATGTTTTAATCCAGAAGACAGCAAAGAAAAGGAGTCACCGCCACCCCATTTTGCCGAAGGCAATCAACACATAGCCTTTGAGGTTACGGCAGAAAAATACGATACAACGCGAAAGTGGTTTGTAGAAAATGGGATCATGATCATCGATGAAATTAAATGGAAATCAGGGCAATATTCCTTTTACTTCAAAGACCCGGAAAATAATGTTCTTGAGATTGTACCCGAAGGAGTTTGGGGCTAACTTTCCAGAATGAGGTGTAGTTTTTTTTGTGCTTTTACCGCCTGACCTTTTGGCGAATCGTCAACGGGGGTCACGGGTGTAAAGAGATTCTCGTACCAATGTATAAAATCTTTTACCTGGATACAGTCACGCTCTACGCCTTCATCCGTTTGGATTTTAATTAGCACTTCATCACTCAACCAATTGCCAATTTCACCTCTGAGTTCTGTTGGTAAATCAGTTAATCGTATGTAGTCGATTCCTCGAAATGTTCTTTTGTAGATTTTATTCATATTCAACTACTTAACCTTATGAATTTACAAAATTTCTATCATTAAAGATAATTCAAATGTAAAGCATTTGTTAATTCCCTGCACATATCCCCATTATTAGGGATATAAAAATGAAGCAGTATGATAAGGGCGATTGGGTGTCATCTTTTCCGCTGATTTCAAATTGCTGTACGTGTTAAAGTGTCGATGATTTAACGCTTGAATCGAAGCAAGAACGTATCAGGATTTGGCTTGTGGAATACCTGTTCAAACCGTTCCGGATACGATCGTATTGCAGGGAGTAAATAGCGCGCGGTGTTGGGATAAACCTGGTCGATTACCACATAATCTACCCGGGCATCCTCCAGGGCCTTCAACAATTTATCCGCGTCTTGTTCGAAAGGATAGCGCATGGTGTAAGTTCGGGAATACAAGTAGAAGAGCGCTGGCTTGCCGCATGAAACTACCACGTTATTGGACTCGTTACGTCGCAGCCATTCTCCCATTGAATAATAATTTTCCCATGCCGGATGTAAAGGGACCGACGCCTGGTCGTGTAAACGGTTGACAGAAGGAATTAACATCAGGGGCAAAATAGCCATGGCCCATACCGGGGCAGATCTTCCTGCGGCATTAAAGACAAACTGGAGAATGGTGTAGACACCGTTAATAATTCCCAATCCAAGAACGGGTATAATCGGAACAATAAACCTGACGCCTACCCATACATCCGGCCAGACAAGTAGGATAAGGAACGTAAAGAGCAGATATAAAAGGAAGAATGTTCTGTATTGCTTCAATGAATAAATTCCATACAAAACAAGTCCCAGAATGAGGAGGCCTACTATCCAATCTCCGGCACTCCCATCTTCACGATAGTTTACCTCTGTAAAAGGGAAAAGGGCATTGGGTATTTCTTCTGTTATATATCGCGAAAAATTGTTACCTGCCCGACTCACAAAGTCAGAAAACCCTGCTTTTCCCAGGTTGGGTTGATACGGGTTGATCAAGGTCAATTGACGCATGTAGGAGCCCCCGCCGAGTTGTTGACTACGGATAAACCAGGGTAAAGCCAAGGCTACAAATCCTGTACCAAGCGCCAGTCCTGGCAACCACTTACGTTTGAGAAAAAAAGCAATTATTGTGGCGCCAAGCAAAGCTATCCCAAGAGATCTGATGTAATACCCAACAACCAGGGCAGCCAGCAGGGTATAAAATGAATAATCCTTAAACCACGGGTGTCCCTCCTTTTGTCTGATGAAGAAAAGCAGTCCGATGGAAGAAAAGAAGAAAAAGGGAACTTCGGACATCATCATGGATCCGTATTGGAGCAGATGAAAATTTAACAGGCAAAAGAGAATGAGAATAAAAGCAAGCACCTGATTTGAAAGGATTTCAGATGCCATCTTGTAGAATAACAATAAGCCGCCAAGTAAAAAAAGTCCGTTCAGTATTTTAAAGAAAATCAGGGAATCGACCACTTGCATAAAAATACTCATGATGGCCGGATAGCCCGGAGGATAATGGTTATTCGGCGTCTTGTCAATCTTGCTTATATTGACGTACCCCTCGCCTTGTGCAATCGCCTGACCTAACATGTAGTAACTGGCATTATCACCCAACGGCGCCAATTTGGCGTCGAAGGTGTAGGAATAGCTGATCAGAAAAACCAATACGATCAGCGCGGGGAATAAGTACGGTCGATTTTGTATCTTCATGTAGTTGGTAAAGATATAAATTTCCGCGCCGACCCAAATGAATTTTTGTTTCCTTTCCGTAAAACATGGTATCATGAAAAACTTTGTAATAGTGTCATTCTATCTGTTATTCCTGGCAAGTTGCGGAAGTATGTCAGAGGAAGAATCCTTATCTGTTTCCGGCGAGTTTTCGGACTACTGGTTTCAGGGCAAGGGGGAAGTTGTTTCCTATTCGCTTAGCCAATCCCGATACGGTGAAGTCAGGGAGGGGCATGCGGTCCTCATTTTTGTGACCGAACCATTCTCAAAAAAATTACAGGTAAAACTCGATAATCCTGATGAAGCAGCGGGCGATAAAATCACGGTAATGAAGCTGAATATGATGAAGAAGTTTACCACCGGGATCTATCCCTATTCAATGATGCTCTCAGCCTTTAGTCCGGTCGATAACGATCAGCCCCCCCATCCCTTAAAAGTAACTATGTCCGGACAGGAATGGTGTGGACATGTATTCGCCCAGGTAAACCGGAGAGACGACCAATTCCGGTTACGTGAATTTTCCTATTTTCAATCGGAAGGAGATAACGAAAAGGAGCTATCTGTTGCGTTAATGGAGGACGAAATCTGGAATATGATTCGGATGGATCCCGGGGCGCTGCCTGTTGGCCAATTCTCCATCTACCCTGGGTTATTCTATACCCGGTTAATGCACAAACCCTTTGAGGCAGAACAAGCCAGTGCCAGCCTGAATGAAGAACGCGGAAAGAAAAAGTATATCATTAGGTTTGAATCGGGGCGAACATTTGAATGGATATTTGATGCTCAATTTCCACATACGATTTATTCCTGGGAAGAAACGTTTCCAGGAAATAACGGGCAAATGCAAGTTACATCCGCGACCCTGAAAAAACAGCTCTTTTTGCCTTATTGGCAGTACAATGGCAATAAGGATATAATTTTGAGAGATTCACTTGGGATTGAATGAAAACCGATAAATTTAGCCTATGAAAGATGCAAGAAGTTATTTTTACATGCCTGAAGGAACCTATCTTAATTGTTCCTATATGGCACCCCTTTTACGTGATGTGGAAGAAGCAGGTTTTGAGGCCATCAGGGCACGTCGGGAGCCGGCTAAAATAAGTCCTGATTTATTCTTTGCAGAAACAGAGCAAGTACGTCATTTGCTCGGGGCCATGATCAAGGCAGAACCGTCCAGGATTGTATTGATACCCTCTGTATCCTACGGAATGGCGAATGTTACGAATAATCTTTCACTAAGTGAGGGACAACATATTCTTTTGGCAGGAGAGCAGTTTCCCAGTAATTATTATCCGTGGAAGCGCCTGGCAGATCGATATGCCGCGAAAATTAAATCAATATATCCGGACCAGGAGGCAGAGTCACGGGGGAAAAGTTGGAATGAGAATATTCTGTCCGGTATTGATGAGCATACCGCCGTTGTGGCCATATCCAATGTGCATTGGGCAGATGGAACCCGGTTTGACCTGAAAGCAATCAGGCAACGTACGAATGAAGTCGGTGCAAAATTAATTATAGACGGTACCCAATCGATTGGCGCGTTGCCTTTCGATGTGTCTGATATTCAGCCTGACGCCCTGGTATGTGCCGGATACAAGTGGCTTATGGGTCCATACAGTCTTGGCTTTGCGTATTATGGCCCCTATTTTGATGATGGCGAGCCTATTGAGGAGAATTGGATTAACAGGAAAAACAGTGAAGACTTTACGGGTTTGATTAACTATGAGAATGACTACCAACCGGGTGCGCTACGGTATGAGGTAGGCGAACATAGTAATTTTACCCTGGTACCTATGTTTCACACGGCCCTGAAGCAGGTAGCCCAATGGACGCCTGAATATATCCAGGAATATTGTCGGTCAATTATTGCCGCTCCGGTCAAACGTATTCGTGAATTAGGCTACCGAATTGATACAGAACCCTATCGTGCATCACATGTATTTGGTATTCGAATCCCCGAAAAGGTGGATGGTGTGGGGTTGAAGAAATTGCTTACTGATGAAAAGATAATCCTTTCTTTTCGCGGAGACGCCATTCGGGTAGCACCGAATGTTTATAACCGCGAGGAGGACCTTTGGAAGCTGGTGGCGGTTTTAGAGAGAGCATTACAGGTTGCGCCCCTAGTTCAATGAAGCGCATTTTGATATTTATCACCCTTCTCATAACTACTTGCGAAGTAAACGCACAGGAGGCCGAATTTTACTTTTTATTCTTAAACAGGAACCCGGATCGTCCTGCTATTTCACAAGAGGAGGAAGATAGCCTTCAATCGGCACACATGAATAATATTGAGCGATTGGTTCGTGAGGGCAAACTACTGGTTGCCGGGCCATTTGAAGGTGGTGGAGGGATTTTTATCCTTGATACCGATACATTCAAGCAGGCACAGGAATGGATAATGACCGATCCGGCGGTTCAGGCCGGGAGATTCCGCCTGGAATTACTTCCCTGGAAGAAACGTGTGGGAACGCCTTGCCTTGCCTCAACAGATGCCAAAATGGTAAAATATACATTTATCAGATATGTGCCCCACCTGACAAAGTTTAACATACAGCAGTCACCACTACTCTTTAAGGAGCATGATGATTATATGGTAAAAGTTCGTGCGGCTCATGAGGTGATTACCGAAGGTATATTTGTTCCCCATGACGGAGGGGTACTGATTATATCTGACGAGCCTGACAAAGCACTCATCATGAATGATCCGACAGTAATGGAAGGCATGCTCTATCCGGAGTTCAAAAGTATATGGCTGGCCGAGGGATCATTTTGTTATCAATAGTATGAAAAAGAAGAAATTCATCTGGCTAATTATCCCTGTCATCCTGATTGTTGGCTACGTTACAGGCCCGAAGGTTACGCCGCCAAAGCTTACCCGTGAATTGCCAGTAGTTCCGGCCGATTTACAGGAACTGGAAGAATGGGTTGGGAATCATGAAAAATCAACTCCCGGCATCAAACCAGACAATGAATCCAGGATTATATGGGCTAATGAACCCTATGTTAAAACACCTTATGCGCTTGTTTATCTGCATGGCTGGTCGGCCAGTCAGGCAGAAGGGGCACCCCTTCATACGGAAATAGCGGAACGCTATGGAATGAATTTATATTTGCCCAGGTTGTTTGGTCATGGCCTGGAGGATGCGCGCGCAATGCAGGGGTTAACTGCCGACTCGCTTTTATATTCTGCCAGAGAAGCGGTGGCTATTGCTTCCGGCCTGGGTGAAGAAGTTATCATATTAAGCACATCGACGGGTGGAACACTCTCCCTTTACCTGGCTCCGGAGTTGACCAACCTTGCCGGGCTTATTCTTTATTCTCCCAATATTCAGATCCACGAACCTACGGCAGAATTGCTTGATGATCCATGGGGCTACCAGATTGCCCGTCTGGTGACAGGAAGCGATATGCACACATGGCAGATTGAGCCTGAACGAAAACCATTCTGGTCAAACAAATACCCGCTTGTGGCCCTGACCCATTTGCAGGCGTTGGTTTCGGCTACAATGAATGAACGTACCTATCAACAGGTTGAGGTCCCTGTTTTCATGGGCTATTATTTTAAGAATGATTCATTACAAGATCAGACCGTGTCGGTACCTGCAATGCTGGAGATGTTTGAAATGCTTGGAACACCGGATAATATGAAAGTGAAGCAGGCATTTCCGGAGGTCGGCGGACATGTAATTGGCTCCTACCTTGTCTCCAGGGACCTGCCGGCAGTTCGCCAGGCCACCTTTCAATTTATAGAAGGCAAGCTTGGCATACTACCGGACTCAGCCTTCTCTTCCTTCAATGGGACTAGCCAATCGGAATGACGAAATGGCTCCCATGTGACGGTGGTAAAATCTATTTCAGGATTATACAAAGCCTGGGGCTCGCGGCCATTCAGGCTGACCATGCTCTTCACGTAAAGCTCAACATTGGTATGTCCTTCTTTCGATAATTCCTCTTTCAGGATTTGAATATATTGGTAAAGAACATCCGGACGGGTAGCCAGCGATCTTTCCTGTTTTGCAGTCAGGTAGTTTAAATTGTCTATCTGGAATGTTTCATTCGTGTCTTTGTCCTTCACCTGGGGGCCCCCCTTTGACCCGCAGCATCATGTGCCAGGAGAGCCGGTGCCCTTCTTCAGTCCAGTTAACATTGCCCGGGTATGTCCAATGCCGCAGGGGCAGGAGAATTTGAAAAATGAAGTAAATACCCATCGCGGTCATTAACAGGCGATGGCGGGGAGTCCAACCAGTATCTGTTACCTCCTGGTAAGCGAGAGAAGGTTTTTTTGGGAAAAATTTACGCCGAATCGTTTCAGGAGAAAAGAAGAAGAGAGCAAAGGCAATCCCCAGGTAGGGAAATATTCCAACCTGGAAAACGATCGAATTGAAGAGATGGAAGAAGATTGATGTGATAAACGCGATGCGTCGTGTCTTTTTCCAAATTAACGCAGGGGCGATCAGCAAGTCAAACAGAATACCACCCCAGGCGACCACATGCTGGAACCATTCTTTAGCCAGCAACGGACCGACCAGAAAATAGTGCTTTTTATTTTCAAACCATATGTGAACAGGCCTTGCTTCGATCCAGTCCGGATACATTTTCGCGACGGATGCATATATGTAAACAATGGTAATTTGGGTGGCGAAGAGAAGAAGGCACCAGCGCGGACAGGTGAGTGACTTAATGTTCGGGTTCCTTTTTACATCCAGCGAGGCATACTGGTGAGCGGGTACGAGAATCATCAGGAAATTCAACAACATCAGAAGATAATAGTGGTTGTTGTAGTTCGTCTTTTGCATGAAATAGACGCCTGCCCACATGATCGCGTAAAGGGCCATACTGGAACGGTAATACAGACCGAGCATGACAAATATCCCCGCCAGTCCCATCAGCCCGTAATAAAAATACATGCCATTTCCAGGGAGTGGTTCAAGCCACGAAAAGGCCATAAACGGGAAGGTATATTTTGGTTCGATAAAAGCCTGATATACCCAACCGGTAGCAATGGCCCCCCAGGATTCAGCCATTAGAAGAAAGCCGAAGATTATTCGAAATAATACAAGAGGCGCATTATCGACCGGTTTAAAGAGCTGGTAATGAAGTTTATTCCACATGCTTATAAGTCAGCTAAAGCGGGGGTAAGATAAACCCAATTTCGAAAAAAAACGTTAAATTCAATTATGTATATCAAAAACTCAAGATACTATGAAGACAGTCAATACTTGTTTTAAAATTACTTATACACAGGATCAGTATGAAAAAGCCCGGGAGTACGTAGAAGATATGAAGCGCCACCCTGAACGGGTTTATTGGATGGGAAATCGAGGCAAGAGTGATGAAGAACTTATTCTATCACATATTGCCAACCGGATTCTCAGTGGATTTTACAATCAGTATAATCCATGGATGGTTCAAAACCATATTATGTCAATGACCAATCGGCCATTGTCCAGTTAAAACATGACGCCTAGCTCAAGTCCGATGTAATCGTTTTTGTATATGATGTCGTCGCTCAAGGCATTTTTGGCAGCGTTGATAAGCCCTCGACTATAGGAGATTCCGCCAAATACGCGCGTAGTGTTTCCCATTTGATATTCGAGTCCAACCGCTACAAACATAGTCATATCGAAAAAGCGAAAATCATCTACCACGCGGATGCTTTTGTCGCCATCTTTTAGCTTTTCACTGACCTTGAAATCTAAAGTTGGGCCAAATTGGAAGAAAATACGCTTGTCTAAGCCTACTTCGTTCGTATAGAACTTCAGCGTGGCAGGAATTTGAATGTACTGAAGTGAATAGGCTTGAGTAACGCGGTTTGTTCCGTCATTATATGAAATGCCCGCACGTTTGGAGGTGAGCCAGAATCCCGTGCTGATATGATAATTTTCATTACCATTGAGCGAGAAATCAGCAACAGGTCCAAAAGAAAAACGTGTACCACTTCCATCGCTATCCACCAGTGCCGCATCCGTTTCAATGTCAACCCGGTTCATGGAGAGCAAAGGACTTAGTTTAAACCCCATTTGAATCTGCGCCATACCCTGGTGGCATACAACAAATAATAGTCCGGCTAGTATCAAGTTTCTCATGTGATTATTTTTTGCGTTACTTTAGTGGTTTAAAGGTAATGATAACCAGTTAATTTTTTTAATGCTATGTATAAGCTGACTCTTCTATGGCTGCTATGTGTGCTTCTTATTTTTCAGGGATGTGATTCTGCCACCGAGGACATGTGTGTGGAACAACCCGAAATAACACAACCTGCTAATATCAGTCTCATTACACTTCAGGATTCCATCCTGGAAGCTTCAACAAAAGACCAACTTGTACCTTTACTCAATGACAACCCTGTTGTGGCCGAAGTGTTTCTGAAAAGGAATCAATACCCCAATGATTCGCTTATGGTTTTGCAGTTGACCCAGCGATTCGCCCACCCGAGTATCGATTCACTTCAGGCAGAGGTGCATAAAATATTTGGTGACCTCTCCGGGCTTCAGGCTGAGCTCGAGACCGCGTATTCAAATTTACTGTACTATTATCCCGAAGTGAAAGTACCTAAAATCAAGACCGTTGCAACCGGACTAGAGTATGACTTATATGTATCTGATTCATTGGTTGTGATAGGGCTTGATTATTTTCTTGGACCAGAGGGAAAGTATCGGCCCATGGGGCTTTTTAATTATATGTTGCAGCGTTACATGCCTGAGTCAATCGTTCCGTCGATAATGTTACTCTATGGTATTTCTCCCACCTATAATAAAACAAGCCTGACAGACAAATCCATGCTTGCT
>CAYGOW010000054.1:0-14112 GCA_964351425.1 uncultured Roseivirgaceae bacterium | reverse complement strand
TTTTTGAGGTATTCCGCTACACGTACTTTGAGCGTAGTAGAAAAATGAGCACCATCTGATTTTGAATACGATAATTTCTTGATAAAAATGAGATTTGGTAAATACTTCCTTACACCATTAAATTAGTATTAGCATTTCGATCTTTCGAAACGGGGTTCTACAAGGAACCAATGTGGTGAAGTATTAAGATGAAAAAGTAGAAAACCTTTTAAGGGGAGAATACTCTAAAACTGATACTACCGGGAGACGCACTCCCATACTGATTTAATGCACAGCCTTATGCTGCATACGCTGCAAAGAAACGGATAATAATCGGATATACCTAATTTTACTTATTTCCCAAAGGTATAGCGCAGGAATACAAGCAGTTATGAAAAGATGCTTTTCAGGCCATGATCCTTTTTAGGCAAAATGGTTTACTCCGGAAATTACAATCGAAGAGATCTGGTCAAAAATGAGTATATTGATTATAACGCCAACCTCCCCTTCCCCATGAAAACCTTTCTATGCTTCCTGATCTACCTGCTTTCTGCACTGAGTGTTTCCTATTCACAGTCGGATTGTAACGATATCGTCATGCCCGATGATCCGGACAAACGAAAATTGGCTGAAACCAATCTTGCCATGTTTTCGGATGCCATGCGTGAAGAGATAAACTATCCGAACGGTATAAAGCCCCATCAATGGCTGCTGGCCAATCAGCCGCAGCTGAACCGGATCCTATATATCAATGGTGCCAAAATGTTTAATGGACTGATTGAAAAGACAGATAATGAGCAGCAAAAATTGGTGTATGTTGATTCCCTGATGCTGGTCTATGACATGCGCATTGAATATTGCGGCGGAGAAGCGGAAGTGACGGCTCGAAAAGCCTATGATTCGTATAAGCATACCATCCGGAACACGGATCGTTTGCCTGCCAACCTCGAGCTTTTTGACAAGGCAATTGAATTGAATGGTGATAATATACCCTCCTACATGCTGCTGCCCTATATGAATGTAATCCGTTATAATTACCAGGTTAAAAAAAATATTACGGACGAGGACGTCACAAGACGATATGAACGGCTAGTGGAAATCATGGATGCACAACCCAGAGATGAAAGCTTAGACAAAATCCGTGAAGCCATTGATGGCGTGTATATTTCGCTCATCCTGGGCGCCAATCCGGAAAACCTTGATTGCGCAACCATAAAACAAAAACTGGTACCCAAGTATGAAGCGAATCCTTCGGACCTCAAAATGACAAAACTTATTTTTTCCCTGATGACAAAAAATGGATGCACAACAGACCCTCTCTGGCTGGAGCTGGGAGAAATTGTTGTTAAGGAAGATCCGTCCTATCGTACGATGCGAACACTTGCCCAGGTGGCATTATCCAACGGCGACGTCGCCAGGGCGGAGCGCCTGATCAAGGAAGGACTTAGATTCGCCCAATCCAATGAAGATAAATCTGATGCTAACCTGCGGCTCGCTGCCATCGAAAAGGAAAAAGGCTCATTCGCATCGGCCCGTAATTACTTCAGGAAAGCACTTGAAACCGATCCGAGTAACAAAACCGCGTATAGCGGGATCGGAATGCTTTATTTCCAAAGCTTTGAACGCTGCAAGCAGGAAAAGAATAAGGTGCATGACCGCCTTGTTTTCCTCGCCGCCTATGATAAGTTCGTAGCCGGTGGTAACATGGACATGGCCGCCCAGGCAAAGGAGCAGTTTCCTTCCAAAGTCGAAATATTCGAACAGGATTACCAGGCCGGAGAGGAAATGAATACGGGCTGTTGGATGAACGAATCAGTCATTCTTCGCACCCGAGACTAATTGGTATTTACATACTGACTTCATCTTTGAGAGGCATGGATTCCAGGTCCCGGATCAACACGGGTTCTCCAAAACCCAGTTCATCCAGCCTTTCCATCTGTGTCTCAGCATCACCCACCACAACATAGATCATATGATTAGGATTCGCATACTTTTTGGCCAATTCAATTATTTCCTCCCGGCTAATATTTTTGACTATATTTTCGCGTTCCTTAACGTATTCCGGTGTCCAGCCATACGCACTTAGTTTTTCAAGCATCTCCAGCTTTGCATTAGCAGTTTCAAAAGCCCGTGCATTACTTTTGAGAAAATAACTCCTGGTATTCTCGAGGTCTTCCTCAGAAAATGTATCGGGATATGTTTCCAGAATTTCCTTCACCAAAGCCGCTGACTCATAGGTTACATTAGTACGTACGCCACTACGTATACTGAATGGAGCGGAATACTCACCTCCTGAAAATTCTGATCCTATTCCGTAGGTATACCCCTTCCCTTCACGTAGCTCCTGCATAAACCGTGAGGCAAATCCACCCCCGCCCAATTTATAATTCATGATAGTTGCCGGCCAGAAATCCGGATCGGTTTCCGGCATGGCCAGGTAGCCAAAGTAAAGTACCGATTGTTTAGCTCCAGGGATATCATAGAAGTATACAGTCGACCCTTCCGGCTGATACGATGGCTTCGCCTCCGGAAGAACAACGTCCTTTGGCTCCCATTCTGTAGAAAGGCGATTGATCTCCTTCACGATAGCCTCTTTTCCCAGCGAACCAACCACATGCATGTCCGATAGATTAGGAAGAATAAAGGAGCTATAGTAAGCTTTCAAGTCCTCCATGGTTATGGCACTCACACTGGTGGATGTGCCAGAAGGGTCATTGGCCAGGATATGATCTTGATAAACAATCTTCCTGAAAACATTGTCAGCAACAGCATTGGGGTTACTCTTTGCCTGCTCAATATTACTGACGATCTCTTGCTTGGTCAGCACAAATTCGGAAGAATCCCAACGAGGCTCCATTAATATTTCTTCCACCAATGCCATGGTTGCAGCATAATTACGGGATAATGTTGTGCCGGAAAGGGTAATTCCCGTTGTGCCTGAATAGACATATATGCTTGCACCAAGTTTATCGATGGCTTGTTCAAGTTCGAGTGGAGTCTTATTTGCCGTTCCTTTAGTCATCATCTCAGCCAAAAGATTTGCCACGCCTATCTTGTCCCGATCTTCAAGCAACATACCTCCGTTAATCTTGAGAGTAAACTCAACCAATGGCAGTTCGTTTGATTCAATACCAAATCTCTTCAAGCCATTTGCCAATTCAGTTTGCCAGACTTCCGGAACTTTTATATCCGGAGAATCGCCATAAGGAGGCTCTACGGTCCTGTCAAAGGATGAAGCCGTTCGCGGATATTCACTCGGGGCTGGAATTTCAAACGACTCCCCTTCTCCTTCTGCAACAATTTCTTCTTCAATGACTGTGGCTGGCTCAGCATTGCTCAGCGCAAGATCCGGAGAACCTTTGGGAACAAAACTGGTCGTTACGTTCGCCTTGTTTTGTATATATTTCTCATAGACACGCTGAATATCCTCCTTGGTAACTGCTAGCGTCTTCTGGATATCTTCATTAATATACCCAGGGTTTTCCGCGAAAATATTGTACTGAGCCAATTGAAAGGCTTTACCCAATACACTGGATAGTCCATTGTAGTAACTGGTTTCAATACCCGCCTTGATCCGGTCCAGGTCTTCCTGATCGAATCCTTCCTCTTCAAATTGGGCGAACGCTTTGTCCACCGCCACTTGAACAGAATCCAGATCGGTTCCCGGATAAGCCCGAACAGAAAGGCGCATTTCACCGGCTATTTCAGAAGGATATGAAAACATGGAAACATTCGACGTTACTTGCTCCTCTTCAACCAGTACTTCATAGAACGGCGAACTCTTCCCTTCAGTCAGCAATTGTGCGAGAATATCCAGCGCATATGAATCCGGATGATATAATTCTACCGTTGGCCAAACCACCTGCAGTGCAGGAAGCCTGGCGAAATTATCTTCATAAAATAAACTTTTCGAATTCTCCAGTGTAACAGGCATCTTGTTGAGTTCCTCCACAGGAGCACCGGCAGGAATTTCATCAAAATATTTATGTACATAGGCCTTGGCCTCCTCCAGGTCAAAATCGCCTGCAATGACCAGAGTCGCATTATTCGGCCCGTAATATTTCCCGTGAAAATCCTTCACATCCTGCAACGTTGAATTCTGAAGGTCTTCCAGGGTCCCTATAACCTCCCAGCTATAGGGATGTCCTTCCGGATACAGATTTTTAGTCAGCACATAATTGGTGTGTCCGTATGGCCGGTTATCCGCACTTTGTCTTTTTTCATTTTTCACTACCTGCTTCTCCTTGGCCAGCACTTCCTCTGTTACCGTATTAATGAAATATCCTACCTTATCTGCCTCGGCCCAGATCATTTTCTCCAGCGCATCCTTTGGTACTGTTTGGAAATAATTGGTTCTGTCACGACTGGTTGATCCATTTGCTCCGGATCCGCCAATTCGACTACTCATCTTATCAAGTCCCCCCTTGCCCAAATTCTCCGACTCCAGAAAAAACAAATGCTCAAACAAGTGGGCAAAGCCTGTTTTACCGGGTTTTTCCCGCGCAGATCCAACGTGAAAAGTTAGCGCAACCGCCACTACAGGATCGGAGTGATCCTGGTGGAAGACTACTTCCAGTCCATTATCAAGGACCATTTTTTCGTAGTCAATGGAAAGACCGCCGGAATCATCATTCGTTTCAGGATTTTGGGAATCACATCCCGTCATGATCAAAAGCATTAACGGGAGCAGGGATAGGAGAAGGTTTCTCATAGTAGTTTTTATTAGCACATAAAGTAACAAAATTATTTTCTAGAATGAATACGCAGCATGAGACAATTCCGGAGAAGTACCTTTGAATCCTGACAAAATAGCCATCTGATAAATTACCTGATTGTAGGGAGGCTGATTCGATGAATAATATTTTATTTTATGCTGCTAATCAGTTATTTACATATTGCAATTCGTTGATTTTTTTAGTAACATCAGTTAGCACCTAACTACAAACAAAACTTTCATCCAATGAAACGCTACAGCGCATTATTCACTTTTCTCGCACTATCATTCATGATGGGAATCCCTCTTGCCACCCAGGCTCAGCTTCTCAATAAATTAAAGAAAGCAGCACAAGACGGGGTGGAAAAGGCTGTTGAGAGAAGAGTATCACAGGAGATAGAAAACGCAGCGGCACGTCAAACTGACCGATACATGACTCAGATTTTTGGACCGCCATCCGAATACGAGGGTACCGATTTCGATTACGGGAAGATGATGAGCAGCATGAATATGAATGTTGAAACGGAGGACTCTTATTCGTTTAAGGGGCATACGGATATGTTGCTTACCGGCACAGATGAAAAGGGCAAGGAGATTGACCCTACCGAATTCAGGTCATTCTTTAGCGAAAACGATGCGCTTTGGGGCATGGAATTAGACAACAAGGAGAAAGACCTGGAGAAAGCCATCATGATATTTGATCAGAAGAATCAAGCAACCATCATGTTAATGACAGACAAGAAAGGCGAAAAATCAAGAATCGCCTACTCTCTTGACTGGTCGAAAATGATGGAAGGTGCCATGGAGAACGAAATGGACGAGATGGATTCAACATTACGCCTGACCAAGACGGGAAATACAAAAACAATCCTTGGCTACACGTGTCACGAATACCTGTCCGAAGGTGAAGGCTATAGTGCGACGATGTGGGTAAGCGAAGACCCCGTAGAGGGGTATGCATCGTATTGGTCGAAAAATAATTATTTATTCGCTCAACAAATGCAGCAAAAATACGGGGATCAATTTGATGAATTACCGGATGGCAATGTATTGGAAATTCACTACACATCGAAAGAGAATGAAGGAGTCACAACCATGCAGGTAACTGATATCAATACGACGGAAGAAGTAACATTTGTAATGGATGATTATATTAACATCATGGAGCAGGAAAAAGAAAAGAAATAACGAATCTCCTGTCTAACCACAGATTAAGCTCCCATCGTCAATTCGGGAGCTTTTTTATTTCTTAACTCCACAAATCCTCCGTATATTATTCGATCATTAACCAATCCCTTCATGAAATATCTATATTCCCTGACCCTTGTTTTATTCTCATTTGCCGTTTGCCTTGCACAACCAGAAACACCCGTTGAAGAATGGACAGGCAAAAAAATTCTTGTTATCGGCGCCCATCCGGATGACGACAGTCATGCACATGGCACATTGGCCATGCTCAAAGAGAATGGAAATGAAATCTATATTCTGCTGATGACGACCGGTAATGTGGGAACCAAAGATCCAAAATTAAGTTCGACCGACCTTGCCAAAATCAGACGCCAGGAACAATTGGCAGCCATGGCAGCCATCGGACTGGACGAAGACCATTACATCAACCTCGGGTATGACGATGGAAGGCTTGAATTTGCCGACCGTGAAGAAGCGGTTGGCAAACTGGTGTACCATATCCGTCAGGTCAAACCGGATGTTCTTTTTTCCTTTGATCCCGGGTATAATTACCAGGTTTGGCATAAGAGTGACCATCGCGCAGCTGCCTATCTGGCTGCCGATGCGGTACGTGCAGCGGAATGGCCCCTGATGTACGAAGGACAAATAATTCACCAGGGAGTTGAAGCGCACTTGATACCCGAAGTCAGCTTTTTCGGTGGAAATACCCAGGACAAAAATACCACAGTCGTCATCGAAGACTATGTTGATCAAAAAATTGAAGCCGGGGTAAAATACGTGAGTCAATGGAGTTCGGGCTGGAACAATTACCTGGGGCCTAACCTGGATGATTATCCGGATGGAGAAAAGGAAAAAGTGTATGAGCGCATTCGAAGCCGGATAAAAGTAGTCGACGGCAAGCACGTGGAGCGTTTCCGTTACCACAAAGGATTGCCCGACAGCATGGGACACGGGCCCAGGGATTAGTCAAACGTCAAATGAGCTATCAGGTCAGGATTTTTGGTGGGTTTTTCCAAAGAAACCGATATGCCGCGATGACCCTTAGATTTCCAGTGGAAATTATATTTCTATAATTGTCGGATGCCTGAACACGCTGAACAACAAAAAAAGAACCAATCGTGAATCGCTCCGAATTATATCCGGCAGCAATCCGAACCCCTAAATCGGCAGACATATAATATTGATCATCTTTTTGATTGGCTTCCTTCAGCCTGTAAAGACCAGCATTAAGAGCAACGGCAAGAGAGCCGGTCAAGTAGTAATGTTTTAGAAATACAAATGTATGGGCATAGCCTATTTGCGGGCCAATCTTCAGAAACCCCAGGCGGTCATAATCGGGCGTTACCACATTCAATTCTTGTGGCACCAGTGAGCTGTCAGCCCGAGCCCTGCCATAAAATATATCCCAACCAATCAGGAGTGATCCCGCTGATTTTTTTTGATACCCGGTATTCTGGAATGCTGCCGCGAAGGAAAACCGGTCGTTGTTCAGAACATACTGCACACTTACCCCCAGTTCAGTTACTTTCAAGTCCGGCCTTACATATCGTTGCCCATCATCTGTTTGATAATCTTTCAGGTAATAGCCGGTATAAAACTGACCCAAAAGATCAATGTTGAACTTGCCCGCGAAAATGTGGGATTGCAAATCAAGATAATCTGTTTTCCCTTTTCCCTGATCCGGATTGAGGAATGAAAATCCATACGCAAGATTTAGCGTAAACCAATTATAGGTGGCACCTATTCCAAAATTACGTGTCGTGTTTGGTGCATATTTAAGGGTCGTACCTTCAAAATCAGCATACTCCACGTTGAAGCCGGTAAACTTTCGTGAGAAGTACGTTCGTGCAGTAAGGTACTCCGGGAATGTCTGATAATAGGTTGTGTCGTGAGAATAATTCAGGGTATCGTTGCTTTGGCCGAAAGAATCACCATTCAAAATGATTATCAATAGGCAGGCCACCAAGTAATGAATCTTTAGTTGCAACATGAGCCGATTTTACTAAAAAAGCTGCTGGATATCTAGCCCATTCGCGTATAATTAATTCATGTTCTTGAATAGCGTCATGATCTAAGCAATAAAAAAGGCAAGGTAGATTACCTTGCCTTTTTTGCCATATACATCAGAGATTCACCCTAAAATACCTGCCTGCTCATGAATCGGATAATATTGCTCATTGTACAGCAACACCTCATCCAGGTTAAAGCCGTCGACCGGTACAATCCGGGAGCCATCCCACTCGATTCTTCTTCCTAATTTATAGGACAAACCACCCATGTGGGCAGTAATGGCTTCTTCAAAACCTTCCTTAATTCCACAACTTGGTGTGCCTTCCCCGCGTATGGCACTCAGCCATTCCCGCAAATGAAGGAAGGTAGAATCAACCCGCTTGCCATCAACGTAGGTCCATAATAATCCCTTATCCGCGAAATACTGGGCGGTAGCGGAAGTGACGCCATCAACGGCATTGGCGGCGGGATCATATTGATAGATTGGAACATCAGGTCGCATTCTACCCGCGTCAAGTTCGGCCCGGTATTTCGTAGATCTCGGGTCCGCCCAAATAGTCAAGCGGTTGCCTAGCTCCATGGACCCATCATGTCCCATCAATATGGTTGGCCTGTCAAATTGATTGCCGAGTGTGGCGCTGTAAACGAATGTCATACCGTCTTCCTTACCCGGCTCCTGGCTGGATCCGGTGCTGTATTCAGGAAACTCCATGGTCACCTGAAATACATCCGGAACATTTCGTCCGTCATTATGTGTATATATTCCACCGGAAGCGGTCACAGACTGGGGTATACCCATATTCAGAACGCAATTCAACCGATCATAATCGTGGGTCATAAGATCTCCGGATAACCCGGATCCATAGGCCCACCATTTTCTCCATCGGAAGAAGTGTTCCTTGTTGAAAGGGATCTGAGGGGCCGATCCAAGAAACTGCTGCCAGTCAATGGTAGAAGGACTGGCTGTTTCATGAATGTTGTACTGCCAGGCGCCATTGTCATCATTGCGGTTAGTATTGGTTTGTACCAATGAAACATGGCCAAGCACTTTCTTATCAATAATGTCCTGAGCCGTACGGAAACTTTGAGTCTGCCGGTGCTGGTGGCCAACGGCAAAAACTGCCGGACTTGCCATAGCTGCGTCCCGCAAGGCATACGTTTCCTCAATGGTATGCGTCATCGGTTTTTCAACATAGACATGCACACCGGCTTGCAAGGCTGCAATTGAAATGGGCGCATGCCAGTGATCGGGCGTGGCTATCACGACCGCATCCACCTCTCCGCTGTCTATCAATTCTTCATGTGTCCTGTAGCGTTTAATTCCTTCAAACGACTCCTGGGCCAACTCAGCTCGGTAATCAAACAAATCACAAATAGCGGTGAGTTTGATATTTAAATCTTCCTGTTCCAGGTGTTCCTTCAAGCGGGTATCCCGCGGGTTTTTGTCGGCCGATTCCTTCATGGCCTTCAGCCAATCCGTCGTGGCAAAGCCCAGGGACCTGGCTAATTGTTGTCCGCGGATACCAAACCCAATAATTCCAATACGGATAGGATCACCGCTCATCGAACCGGTCTTAGGTGGCGGAGCCGCCTGGATATTTAACGTTTGCAATATTTCTTCCCGGGTCCGGTTTTTATCTACTGCATAATCAGCACCTGCCCACCATACAGCACCCAGGATGGGAATGCCTCCCAATCCTTTAAGCATATCACGTCTGTTGAATTTCATTTTTTCAGGATTTAGGGGTTATGACTTGATCTGGAGAATGTTTTTGGGTCTGCATGAGCCGCCTGATACCAAAAATATGGGAAGTAGGAAAGGCATACAGAACTCCCAGAGCGGCGGCCTCAATCAAGTTTTTATTGACCAGCCAGTAACTGCCTTCAGCTGGTCCTGGATTTAGTCCGGGGAACGCCGGGTGAGAGAGGTAATAAAGAAGTAAAATGCCAATTCCGAATATGCTTCCCCATTTTTCAAGAATTCCGAGGAGTAAGGTTAATCCAACGATCATTAAAACCGCGATGTTCAGCGTATCAATCACACCGACAAGCGAATCAGTCGATAACCATTGAAAAAGACCCTGGAAAGGTCCTTCCGAAGAAGCCAGGTATCCCTTGGAAGTCCAAAGTGGGTTATAGAGTTTTATCACCCCTTCATACAGAAAGTGCCAGCCGATCAGAATGCGCATCAGAATAAGCACCCTTTGCTGTGTTTTTGAATACTTTTCAATCATGACTTTAGGTTTCAGTTTAAACAGTGCTTAAGTTCTTTCATTCCAGGCTGAAAAAACATGCGATTTGTCAGGTTTAAAGCTGAATAATATAGTAGCATCGTTGAACCATGACCCGTGCCTGACGGGAAGCAGAGGGGTTTATTTAAAATTATTCAAAGATTTTTTATCCCAAAAACAAGAACTCTAACCAACTCATTTTCAGTAAGCTTAATTGACGACTAAATTTCTTGTCCCCAACCTGTTTTTATTCTACCTTTTACATCTTTTACTAATCTACTACTAACACATGAAGCAAATTAATTACTTGATTGTCCTGTTTATGCTGGTGTCAACCGGCATTCAGGCACAGAAGGACAAACCGAATATTCTGGTCATCTGGGGAGATGACATTGGTACATGGAATATAAGCCACAACAACCGTGGCATGATGGGGTACATGACTCCGAATATCGACCGGATCGCCAAAGAAGGTCTGGCATTTACCGATTACTATGCCCAACAAAGTTGTACCGCCGGAAGAGCTGCTTTCCTGGGAGGAAACGTTCCGGTGCGTACCGGTATGACCAAAGTCGGACTTCCCGGTGCCGAACAAGGATGGCAAAAGACAGATGTAACAATTGCCACGGTGATGAAAAGCCAGGGCTATGCAACCGGCCAGTTCGGTAAAAATCACCAGGGAGACCGGGATGAGCACCTGCCGACTATGCACGGCTGGGATGAATTCCTTGGCAATCTTTACCACTTGAATGCAGAGGAAGAGCCGGAAAACCGGGATTACCCAGGGGATATGGTTCTGGCTAATGGCAAGACATTCAGGGAGCAATTTGGTCCTCGCGGTGTAATTCACTCCTGGGCCAATGCGGATGGAACGCAGCGTATCGAAGATACAGGACCCCTCAGCAAAAAACGAATGGAAACCATCGACGATGAAACGGTAGCCGCTGCGAAGGATTTTATCAAGCGCCAGAACGAGGCAGGTGAGCCATTCTTTGTGTGGTGGAATGGAACACGCATGCACTTCCGCACGCACGTGAAAGAAGAGCACCGCGGATTGTCCGGGCCGTCCGGCAATGAATACCACGACGGCATGGTAGAGCATGACATGCACGTCGGACAATTGCTGGATCTCCTGGATGAATTAGGGATAGCCGATAACACCATTGTCATGTATTCTACTGATAACGGCCCTCATTACAATACCTGGCCTGATGCCGGGACCACCCCGTTCCGAAGCGAAAAGAACTCCAACTGGGAAGGGGCCTATCGTGTACCGGCATTTGTACGCTGGCCTGGTAAATTCCCGGCAGGTAAAACACTGAATGGTATTGTAGCCCACGAAGACTGGCTTCCAACCTTCGCTGCCGCCGCAGGGAATACGAAAGTTAAAGACCAGCTGGCCAAAGGCGTTAAGCTAAATGGCCGCAACTATAAAAATTATATCGACGGGTATAATATGATGGACTATTTCATGGGGAAAACAGATAAATCCCCACGTAGTGAGTTCTGGTATGTGAATGATGACGGACAGGTGGTTGCTGCGCGGTATGATGACTGGAAAGTTGTCTTCCTGGAAAACCGAGGTGTAGCATTTGAGGTATGGCGCGAGCCCTTTACCGAATTGCGTGTGCCCCTTATATTTAACCTGAGAAGAGACCCTTTTGAAAAAGCGCAGCACAATTCAAATACCTACAATGACTGGGTACTTGATAGAGCATTTGTGATTGTTCCTATTCAAACAATGGCCGCTAAGTTCCTCATGACCATGCAGGAATATCCTCCAAGCCAGACACCCGGTTCCTTTAACCTGACCAGTATAGAGGAAAAACTGAAAAATCTGGGATCAAACTAAGCACATTAAAAACGGCCGGATAAATTATCCGGCCGTACTATTATGACATATCCATTGAGACCATTCACTCTCATTCTGCTTTCCCTGCTGATTGTCGGATGTGACCAGGAGAAGGTAAGCGAATCCAACACAGTTGTTGAAAGTGATCCATTGCCTTCCTGGAATGAAGGGAGCAGCAAGTCCTCCATTATTGACTTTGTCGAAAGAGCCAAAGATCCTGAAGGAATTTATTTTATTCCTGTTTCGGAGAGAATTGCCACGTTTGACAACGACGGAACTCTTTGGGCTGAAAATCCTATCTATTTCCAATTATATTTTGCCCTCGACAGAATTAAGGAAATGGCCCCGGATCATCCGGAATGGAAGAGCCAGCAACCTTTTCAGGGGGTATTGGAGAATGATCTGGCAGCTATTGCCGCCAGCGGCGAACACGGTCTTCTTGAAATCGTTGTGGCAAGCCATAGCGGAATGAGTACAGATGACTTCAGCATCATGGTGACTGACTGGATAGCTACAGCCAATCACCCTACGCTGAACCGGCCGTTTACTGACTTGGTATATCAACCTATGCTGGAATTGATGGATTACCTTCAGGCGAATGATTTCAAGGTATTCATTGTTTCCGGTGGCGGCATCGAATTCATGCGTCCCTGGGTTGAAAAGGTCTATGGTATTCCCAAAGACCGGGTGGTAGGCAGCAGCATAAAAACCGAGTTCGTTATGGAAGGCGAGAATGCACAAATCAAACGATTACCTGAAATCGACTTTATTGATGATAAGGCTGAAAAACCGGTAGCAATCTGGCGTTTCATTGGAAGAAAGCCAGTATTTGCTGCAGGTAATTCTGATGGCGACTTGCAAATGCTTCAGTATGCCACCTCGCAGGATAATGCCTTCGCGCTTTATATACATCATACTGACTCCGTTCGGGAGTGGGCATATGATCGCGAATCAATGGTAGGCAGACTGGATAGAGGTCTTGATGAAGCTGAAAAACGGAACTGGACTGTTGTAGATATGGAGTCAGACTGGAAAACCATTTTTCCCTTTGAAACACGTGAATAACGGGCGTTCGGCCGTCAAATATCTCTTCCCATTTTCTGCCATGGAAGATCATTAGATTTGCAAATAATCTGATTGAGTAGGTACAGCATCGACAGTACATTATGTACTCCTGGATGTTTAAGAATTATAGGAAATTGTCTTGTTGGAACTGCTACTAATCCTTAAAATCGGTCCCGCGATAAAGCTTTCCCAGTTGAGCCACGTAATTCTTCACCCTTTGCATAAGCACTTCTTCATTATTGTCTGTGTCCATGTGTATTTTCTCTCCATCATCCAGCTTTAGATAAGCCTTGTACAAATATTCCTTCATTTCGCTGGGGTGCCCTGTGTAGGAACTCATCCGTGTACTTTGAAGAACCCTGTTAATGTAAATACGATCAATATATTGAAATGGAGAAGGCGACCCATGGTGAAAACCAAGTATCCAGACATACACATCAATCGTCCGAATATCCGTTTTAATCTCTAAACGATAATGTGAGAAGGCAATTGCGCCCCCCAGCAGGGCGGCCAATACACCGCCGGGAATCCACCAGGAAAATGAGTTTCCGGCAATCCAATTAAATCCGGTAGTTCCTGAAGCACCCAAACCGATTAACACCAGAAAAAACCCAAATACCCGGAAGGGCAATGGGAGAATGTATTCCTGTCGTATGTTCAATGCTGCTTTCATTTCGAATCGTTAAGGTAATTGACATGATACAGGAATCAAATAGCGACAGCCCATTTATTTGTATTTAATCACAGACATCTTCAGGTAAAGTACTGCCTATATGTTTCATATGATTTGAATCTTTTTTTCATTCCACAATCGTCATTCTCATTCACATTAGTACTGTTTATTTTTTATTGAAATTGTTTACCAAAGCCACATGCCATGTTTGTTGATCGAAAAGAAGCAGGCAACCTTCTCGCAAGGGCCTTAAATAAATACCAGCCCGCCAATCCTATTGTACTAGGTATCGTACGTAGTGGGCTCGAAATAGCATATCGTGTTGGCTCCTACCTGGAGACTGCCTTCAATCAAATGATTATTAAAAATAGCAGCTTGTGCTTGTGTTGTCCATCTATGA
>CAYGOW010000053.1:5819-14202 GCA_964351425.1 uncultured Roseivirgaceae bacterium | reverse complement strand
GGGATGATTGGTTCCTGCGGTGCGGGAAGGCCGGCTTCCGCCGCCCATGCGCCAGCTATCCATCGGGGCGTACAGATGAACGGGTTTATCCGCCAATCCATTCTCCAGCTGATGCAATGGCGTCAGGTCATCAATCAGCCAGAAGCTTCGTCCCTGTGTCGCGGCAATAAGGTTTTTGTCCTTGATCGTCAAATCAGTGATGGGTACAATCGGAAGGTTTAACTGGAACGGTTGCCAGCTGGCGCCGTCATCGAAAGAGATGTACATGCCATTCTCCGTGCCTGCGTAAAGAAGCCCCGCTTTACTGGGATCTGCCCGCACCACCCGGGTAAAATGTTCGTTGTCAATCCCGTTGGTAATGCGCGTCCAGGTTTTTCCATAATCCAGCGTTTTGTACAGGTAGGGGCTGTAGTCACCCAGTTTGTACCGGGTGCCGGCCACATACGCACCTCCTTTAACGGTGGGGTGCGGATCGATGCTGTTGATCATCATCCATTCAGGCATGCCTGCGGGCGTGACATTCTCCCAGTTGTCGCCGCCATCACGGGTCACATGGATGAGTCCGTCATCCGACCCGGTCCAGATCAGCCCTTCTTCATAGGGCGACTCGACCGCTGCAAATATCGTGGCATAGTATTCCACCCCGGTGTTGTCCTTGGTGATCGGTCCGCCCGACGGCCCCAGCATGCTGCTGTCAGCCACGGTGAGGTCCGGGGAAATTAGCTCCCAGCTCTGGCCCTCGTCGTAAGACACATGCAGGTGATTGGAAGCCGTGTAGAGTTTATCCGGATTATGTGGCGAGAAGAAGATGGGAAAATTCCACTGGAAGCGGTATTTCATGTCTTCCGCACCATGTCCCATGGGATTATCCGGCCAGACATTGATGGCCCGGACTTCGTTAGTAGCATGGTTTACGCGGTCAGGAAACCCCCGTAGCTACCGCCGTAGACAATGTCATTATTCTCCGGGTCGACGGCGAGGTGAGCGCTTTCACCTCCTGCAGTAGACTCCCAGTCCCGTTCGCCGATATTTCCGCCATCCGTGCGGTGCAGGATGCGCACGGTGGAATTGTCCTGTTGTGCGCCGTAAATGCGGTAGGGAAAATGATTGTCCGTCACTACGCGATAGAACTGCGAAGTCGGCTGATTGTAATAGGTAGACCAGTTTTCTCCTGCATCAAAAGAAATCTGTGCACCCCCGTCATCGCCAATAATCATGCGCTGATTGTCATTCGGATCGATCCATAAGTCATGGTGATCGCCATGCGGGGCATTGTAGCGTTCGAATGTCTCGCCGCCATCCTTGGAGCGGTGATAATTCACATTCAGGACATAGACGATATCTTCTTCCTGGGTATCCGCATAAATCCGTGAATAATACCAGGCACGCTGGCGAAGACTGCGGTCATCATTGGTGCGTCGCCAGGTAAGTCCGCCATCATCCGAGCGGAACACACCGCCTTCGTCATTTTCAATAATGGCCCAAACCCTTTCAGAGTTGACCGGCGAAACGGTGATGCCGGAAATTCCCCAGAGGCCCTTCGGCAGACCCTTATTGCCTTTCAATTCTTTCCAGGTATCCCCGCCGTCCGTACTTTTCCAGAGGGAAGAACCCTCTCCGCCACTTTCCAGGCTGTAGGGTGTTCGGCGAATACGCCATGAGGCGGCATACAGCACCCGCGGGTTATTCGGATCCATGACCAGGTCGACAAAACCGGCATCCGGATTAACAAATTTGACGCGGTCCCAGCTGTCTCCGCCGTTTGTACTGCGGTAGATACCCCGTTCTTCGGATGATTTATATAAATCTCCCATCACCGCTGCGTAGACAATATCCGGGTTGCGCGGATGTATGCGAATGCGGGAAATGTGACGGGATTCAGGCAGCCCTTTGAAGGTCCAGGATTTACCTGCATCTACTGATTTCCAGAGGCCGCTGCCGGAGGAGACATTCCCCCTGACCGTTTTTTCACCGCCCCCGACATAGATGACATTGGGGTCCCATTCACTGATGGCTACCGACCCGATGGATCCTCCAAAATAGCCGTCTGAAATATTCTCCCAGGTATTTCCTGCGTCCTGCGTACGCCAGACGCCGCCTCCGGTCGATCCAAAATAAAAGAGGTTGGGTTTGCCCGGAACGCCAGTCACTGCGGCACTTCTTCCGCCCCGGTAAGGGCCTATGGAGCGCCATTCCAGGGCATTGTAGAGTGAAGTGTCGTAGGAGGTTACAGGAGCGTCTTTTTTAGACCTGCGCTGGGCCTCAGCATTGTTTGCTGTACCGAAATAGATTGCCAGAAATGGCACAAGTAATAATAACCGCATTCTTGTCGCTTTTTTTGTTTAGGGATGGAAAATAACCAAAAAATAACCATCTCCCGAAATTTTTATATCAACGGCGAAGGAATTCTTTTGGCAACAGACGGCGATTGTTAGGAATTGGGCGGGATACTACCTGAGAGTCGTGTATATTCAAACATTCATTCAAGGGTTTTTGCAAATAAATTTTTATTATTGGATGGCAATTAATTGTTATGGGCAATAAATTATTTTTAGCGGTTCTTTTATTTCTTTTTTCGGGACCCATTTACGCGCAGCAGCATGCGTTGATTGACAGTCTGAAGAATGAACTCCGGTACGCAAAGGGAGGTTTACGTACCGAAATGCTCTATGATCTGGCATGGGAATACAGGAAATCAAATCCGGATTCCACCTTGTATTATTGCCGGGAGATAATTGATATTCTGCGACTTGACAATGATAATTCCTGCCTGGCCAAGTGTTACAACTTTATGGGGCTGGCCTATCACTATAAAGGGGATGATGTACAGGCCTTTGAATTTTATAATCGGGCCATCGATGCAAGCACGGAGGCAGGAGATTCTCTCCAATATGCCCATAGCCTTAACAACCTCGGCCGCATGTTTCTTTACCAGGGAGACTTCGTGAAGTCATACGATAACGTGCAACGCGCGCTTCAGACATTTCAGGATATTGACGATATGGATGGGATGTCTTATGCCTTTAAGAGCCTGGGTGAAATTTACCAGACCCAATTGAAGTATGACCGGGCCCTTGTGGTTTCTAAACATTCATTGCGCATTCGCGAGGAGTCGGGCAACATCAGCGGTCAGATTTCAGCGTTGAATGAGATTGCCTATATCTTCAGGAATATGTCGCTGATTGACAGTGCGATGTATTATTATGAACAAGCCGAAGACCGGGCCATTGCAATCAATGACAACATTAGCCTGGCTCGGATTTACTTGGGGATAAGTGAACTTCTCAGACGACAGGACAAATATTCTCTTGCACTTAAAGAGGCCTTAAATGCACAAAAGATTGCGATGAAGTCGGCCAATATCAGCCTGACCAATGACATCAATGTTGAATTAGCACAGAATTACTACATGCTTAATGACCTGTCCCGCGCCCAGGAATATGCCCAACGGGTGATTTCGGGATCTGAGAAATCGAAGGATATGGAACTTGACAGGGAAGCCTACCGGATTCTGGCGAATGTCTACGAAAAACAGGGGCATTTTGATGATGCCCTGTATGCGTTTCAAATGTTTGCTGCTATTCGCGCCAACCTGGACAACAGTGAAGCGGCACGGACAATCGAACGGCTGGAAGCGCGTATTGATATAGAGAACAAGGAAAAGGAGAATCAATTACTGCTGGTTGAGAAAAGAGCAGATCAGGCCATTATCGATCGGCAAAGACTGCAAAACATTCTCTTGACTGTGGCTGTACTCACGGCCATTGTTTTTCTTATCATGCTGTATGTAATCAATACAAGGCGCAAAAAGGTAAATTCGGAGCTTCGTGAGAAGAACTTGCATATTGCCGAGCAACGCGAGGAACTTAAGTTGCGCAATGACCAGATCGCAGATCAGAACAATAAGCTGAGAAAGAGAAATGAGAAATTGGCAGCTTTGAATAATGAGAAGGATACACTAATGAGTATTCTTGCGCATGATCTGAAGGCACCGTTTAACCGGGTTCATGGCATCGGTCATCTTCTTGAAATGTCTGATCTGGATGAAGACCAGAAAACCTATGTAAAAATGCTTTTCGGGGCATCGGAGAATGGCTTGAACCTGATTCGTGACCTGCTTGAGGTCAGTGCCCATCAGGAGGAAAAATCATTGAATATTAGTCAGGTACAGTTATATGAGGCCCTGAATCAAAAGATTGAATCCTTTAGGTCGGAGGCTCGTTCGAAGGATATAAAATTTAACCTGCAGGCCGATGAAGGGATCACGTTGGATACCGATGCGCCTTACCTGGGACGTATTCTTGACAACCTGATTTCCAATGCGATAAAATTCTCCGAGCCAGGTTCGACCGTTCGATTAAATGCCGGCAGGGAGGAAAATACAACGTATATATCCATTTCGGATGATGGCCCCGGGTTTACCGAAGAGGACAAGAAAATGCTCTATCGCAAATTCTCGAAACTCAGTGCCCGACCAACAGCCGGTGAAAGTTCGAATGGCCTGGGCCTGGCTATTGTAAAGCTGCTGGTAGAGACGCTGGAAGGTGAGATTGAACTTATTACCAAGCCGGGTGAGGGTAGTACATTCATTATCCGCTTCCCCGTATCTGCCAACCAGGAAGTTGAGCAGTAGCCTGCAGCCCGCTGCAGTTGCCGTCATACCATACTCCTTGAACAAGACTTCTTTATCCCACTACTTTCATTTGGCTGTCTTAGTTTTATACTTCCAGTGTGTGCCGAGTCATTTGATCTTTGATGAAATTCGGGTGATTCGTACCTGATATAGTTTCCAAGTCAGCGTATCAGTAGTTGGTCCACCCGAACATAAAAAAACCCGCAATCATAAGATTGCAGGTTTCTGTATGAATAAGTTTCGGGTCTATTGCAAATTATAGCCGGCAATGGTATTGCTGGAGGTGCGATAGAATACTTTTCCGGTTATGTCATCCATGGCATAATCCGGCAATCTTTCGGTACCCAGGGAAATGAAAGAGAGTATTTCACCGGTGGATTTACTGACCACAACCAGGGCGTTATTTTTCTTCTCCAGTTCGGTAAGCACCACCATAAAATCACGGGCGTTGCTTGTCGCCTTGAATCGCGCATTTGCTTGTGACCAGGATTGTTTCGCAAAATCACTGGCAGCGTCACCCAGCTGTCCGTACATCTGTCCCATTCCATCCACCAGTGCACCGGCTGCCGGGTCCTGGGCATGCGCCCGGGCTGAGACTGACTGCAGCTGAGAAGAAGCGGCATAGGCATTGGCGCTGATATAGGCAGCACGAACGGCCTCGGCATAAAGCAATGCGCGCTTCAGGCCTGGCTCTTTGGGAGCCGCATAATATTTCTGGAACACCTTGTCCCCGTCAAAATTGACCAGGGCTACATTTTGATCAGAATGCAGGAATATCCCGTCATTCCGTCGCTCTACAAACCTGGGGATCTCCTTGCCTTCAAATTCGATAGCTGGAGAGGCGATCCGGATGTCGGCGGTTTCCTTGTTAAACTTCTTCAAGTGCGCTTCACGAATGTCATATACGTACAGATCGTTGCCATCGTGGGCAATCAGGTTACTGTTTGTTTGTATTGATTTGGGAAAAATCAACTCCCCGGTAGATGGGTTCAGGATGTTCATTTCCTCGGATGTCACATAAATGATTCCTTTGGAAGTTTGCTCAGTGTACAATACCTCTCCATCCACTTTTACGGGCTTGTCAAACGTAAGTAACCCCTGGTCTGTATCCAGGTAACTCAGAAAATTCTTTCCACCATTACTGCTGACAAGTACAAGTCCGTTGCCGGAGGGGATATAATCATAAATGCCCCCTTTTACCCGTACACCACGACCTTTTTTACCCCATTTACCTTCTTTGTTGGTATCATCATATAAATTCACAGTAGTATTGGCTCCGTCGTCTGGCATGATCAATAGTCCGTCCTGATGAAAATACAAGTGGCTGATCGCACCCTGGACCTGCAACGGCTCATCCCAGAGTATTTCCCCACTATTCAAATCAAAAGCGTGATATTCCGTGACGAAGCTTACTGTATTCGTTGATGTGGAGCTTGTAAACCCACTCGTTTGCTCCTGCTGGGAGGCGATGTAAAAGATTTCCTTCTCCGGATGACGATAAAAGGCAATATTGATATCCATCTGGTTGGCTGCCTGGGTTGCTATGTTTTTCATGAATTTCCCAAGCGCTCCATTCAACTCGGTTTTTGAGGTGGAGGATTTCCAGATAATACTTCCTGATGACAGGTCTACCCGGTAATTCGACCAGAGGGTAACCACAAGCGCCTGTTGAGAGGATAATTCGGAGGCATGAACCAGGCGTCCATAGTCGTCGTCAATTTTCCATTTCACTTCACCGGTATTCAGGTCAGCAAAAACCATGAGCTGTTTCTCGCCCGATACCATTCCTGAAATCAGTAACCCATTGGACTGGGGAAGATAGTAGGAATCAACCACTTCGGAGATGCCCGCTTTCCTGGAATTGAAAAGCACCTTGCCGTTAAACGGGTTCAGCATTTCTACGAAATCCGAATGATGAACCGTGATTAGCGGACCATTCTGTTCGATTTGATCCTGTGACAGGTTGGGGTGGGCCGGTGAGGTCCAGATGACATTTCCCGTTTCCTGATCGATACTCGTCAGTCCCTGTGAGGTCCCTACCAGGTAGTTACCCACCGGCGTGACATGTTGCCATAGAATTGTACCCGGGATAGAAGCTTGCCATTTTTCTGGCACCTGGGCCTGGGTTGTAAACCCTGCCAGTATAAATAGAATTATTAAAAAATTAGGTCTCATGAGCATATATTTTTGATAGATAAAAAAGTAGTATACGTGGTTAATTCGGACGGGAATCAAATTGTAACCCAACTATGATCAGGGAATTGCGACGCCGGAGGAGTCGTCAGGGACTTGGCTGTGAGTGCGTTGAAAATTTTTGTAATTCGATGCAACCCCCGGCATTGAATCAGGTCTTTATGGCACAATCATTTAAAACAACAAAATTATGCGACTTCTATTATGCTTCTTGCTCATCGTTCCGGTAGCCCTGTCGGCTCAAACATTTGAGCAGTCTTATAACGGTATTGATAACGTGAATCTCACGACCGGGTCCGGGGATATCGTTGTACAAAAATCTACTGGGTCCCAAGTCAAACTGATTCTGGAACATTCTTTTGGCGATGCCTATGAGCCCTCGATCGATCAGCGGGGCAACCGTCTGGTCATTAAAGATGGCGATCATAAGGGTAAGTCGGGTGATCAGAAATATACGCTTATGGTTCCGGATAATACCACGATCAATTTCACTACCGGATCAGGAAATATCAGTGCATCTGGTTTATCTGTAGACCTTAAGGGCAATACAGGTTCAGGCGATCTTAAATTCACCAAAATGAAGGGAGTAGTTTCGATTAATGCCGGTTCGGGTGATTTAGATGTGTCTGATTATGATGGTGAATTAAAACTCAATGTAGGAAGCGGAGATGCTACGATTGACGATTACAAAGGAGATTTGAGTATCAATTGTGGTTCCGGTGATGTAAAAGCGAAAAATATTGCCGCGGCCATTCAAATCAATGCGGGTAGTGGTTCACTCGACCTGGAGAATGCATCGTTTACCGGCAAGTCGGCCTTAAATGCAGGTTCAGGGTCTGTAGATATCTCACTAGCCGCATCCGTCACACATGACCTGGCGATCAATACAGGCTCTGGAAATGCTACACTCGACATGAACGGCAATTCTTTTAACGGGACGCTGGTCATGGAGGTGGATAAAAAGAAAGGAAAGATCGAGTCTTCATTCTCATTCGATAGTACCGAAGAGATTGATGAAAACGGCCGGACAAAGATTCGTAAAACGGCCAAAATGGGTAATGATCCTGTGAAGATCAAAATTTCTACCGCCTCTGGCGTGGCATCTGCCGAAAAATAATACTACTTGAGAAAGCCGGTCCGTCCGGCTTTCTTTATAACTCTTCCACTGGTTCTGGCATGGGCAGTTGTATTCTCCGTTCAACTTTGTAGAAATACCCCTGTGTGCTTTGTTCTTCTGTTTGCCAGGCATGCATCACAACGATTTCGCCGTATTCTTCAAATGCGAAAAAGTAATCGCCCGCATCTTTCCACCACCCGCCGGCAGCGGTTAATGCCTGGTTGGGAATTTCGAATTCCGCGTAATCACTGTACCGGATCATATTGCAGGTGTGAATGGTATCAACAGTATAGTAGGCCTGTCCTACCAGCAAGCTTACTTCGAAGAGCGGGTTATCCAGGCCTTGCCCGATATCTCTGCAAATAAACCGGACGCTGGCGCGGGTTATTTCGGTATCTTCCATTCGTGCAAGACTGTCTGCTGTAATGTCCGGATTTATC
>CAYGOW010000053.1:5174-5809 GCA_964351425.1 uncultured Roseivirgaceae bacterium | reverse complement strand
ACGAGAGAATCTTCGACAACGTCAGCATTTGTCGGCGTTTCCTTATCGGCAGATATGCACCCGACCAGGGAAATAAAAGGCAACAGGAGAATACAGAAGTTGATTTTCATAGTCTTAAGAGATCAGTAATCGGCATTTCACTTCCGGAATCTTATTAATTTTATTTAATAAAGCATCACTCGGATCCACTTTGAATCGACGCGACATGAGCTCCACCTGGATATCCTCGGCCGGGTCGACTAAATTGACCCGCAACGCGCATTGTCCTTTGTGGTGAGTACAAATATCTTCAATTTGACCAACAATATCTTCATTGAGGTCGACCAGGTTAAGCAGCAACTCAACACCATGGGCCTTTTTGTCCCGCACATCATTCAACAGGTCAATCGAGCGTATTTTGAATTCAAGCCGATTATTCCCCCATTTTTGACGGGTGACACTTCCGACGATGTAAAGAAACCACCCCTGCATCATGTATTCCTTAAACTTCAGGTAATCATCCCCGAAAAGGAAAAAGGTAAAGTTCCCGTTATAGTCTTCCATGGAGAGGGTACCAAAGGGTTTGCCGCTCTTCGTCGTGCGGTGCGCGAAACCGGATACGACGGCGTCGTCATCGGGCGCGGCTGCCTCGGGCG
>CAYGOW010000053.1:0-5164 GCA_964351425.1 uncultured Roseivirgaceae bacterium | reverse complement strand
CTGCCAGCCTGATTTCACGATTTTGGAGACTTTCCAAATCGTTCAGGGCATTCAGTTCGGTATTACAAAAACTCTGGATTTCCAGTTTGAATTTATCCAAAGGGTGTCCCGAGATGTACAGCCCGACCACCTCTTTCTCAATATTCAATTTTTCAATCTCACCATAGGGATCGATGGGTACAACTTTTGCCCGGGGTGTTTCAATCCCGGAACTACCACCAAAAAGTGAGGCCTGGGCACTATCCGCCTCGAGTTGCATTTTATTGGCATACTTAATCACTTTCTCAATCAGTGATTGTTCACCATCAGGGGCCTGTAAATATTGTCGCCTGTGGAAGTCTTCAAAACAGTCAAATGCTCCGGACATAGCCAGGCATTCAAAGGTTTTTTTGTTTACCGTTCTCAGGTTGACACGTTCGGCGAATTCAAAAATATCCTTGAAAGGCCCGTTGGCATCCCGCTCTTCAATGATGGCCTCTACCGCCGCTTCACCACTCCCTTTAATGGCTCCAAGGCCGAAGCGTATCTCACCGTCCTTATTAACCGCAAAATTGACGGCTGATTCATTAATGTGCGGCCCAAGCACCTTAATTCCCTGGTAGCGGCACTCCTCCATGAAGAAGGTGATCTTGTCAATATTGCTTTGGTTGTGTGTCAACACGGCCGACATATATTCGGCAGGGTAGTGGGCTTTAAGGTAGGCCGTCTGGTAAGCAACCAAAGAGTAGCACGTAGAGTGGGATTTGTTGAATGCGTAGGCAGCAAAGGCTTCCCAGTCCTTCCAGACTTTCTCGAGAACCTCGGGATCATGTCCGCGCTCTTTCCCGCCTTCAATGAATTTTGGCTTTAGTTTTTCCAGGAGCGCAAATATCTTTTTACCCATGGCTTTACGTAACACATCCGCGTCACCCTTGGAAAAGCCGGCAAGTTTTTGCGAAAGCAACATTACCTGCTCCTGATAGACCGTAATCCCATAGGTTTCGGCAAGGAATTCTTCCATATCAGGGATATCGTAGGTGATAGCCTCTTCTCCGTGTTTTCTGGAAATAAAGTTGGGAATATATTCCATAGGTCCCGGCCGGTATAGGGCGTTCATGGCAATAAGATCCTCGAATTTATCTGGCTTCAAGGCCCTCAAATGCTTTTGCATACCCGGCGATTCAAACTGAAAGGTGCCGTTGGTATCACCCCGCTGGTACAGTTCGTAGGTAGTCTTGTCGTCAAGAGGAATCGCATCGATATCAATTTCCACTCCATGGCGCTTCTTGATATTGACAATGGCGGATTTAATGATGGTCAGGGTTTTCAAGCCCAGGAAATCCATCTTAAGCATTCCGGCATTCTCTACGACACTGTTGTCAAACTGGGTGATCAGCATGTCGGAATCCTTTGAGGTAGATACCGGGATAAACTTTGTCAGGTCGTCCGGAGTAATAATCACCCCGCAGGCATGGGTACCGGTATTTCTGAGCGAGCCCTCCAATACTTTGGCCTGTCTCAGCACTTTACCTTTTAATTCTCCGGATTTAGATATTTGCAAGAGCTCTGGCACTTCCTTGAATGCCTTGTCAAGTGTAGTACCGGGTCGTTCAGGGACCAGTTTGGCCAGGTCATTGGCTTCATGCAGGGGTAATTCCATTACCCGGGCGGCATCCCGAATGGAAGACTTGGCTGCCATGGTACCGTAGGTTATTATCTGTGCTACCTGGTTTTTGCCATATTTATCAATAACGTATCGTATGACCTTGTCACGCCCTTCATCATCAAAGTCAATATCAATATCGGGCAGAGACACACGATCCGGATTTAGAAATCGCTCAAATAGCAGGTCGTATGCAAGCGGATCCACATTTGGAATGCCGATGCAGTAGGCTACGGCGGATCCGGCAGCGGAGCCCCGGCCTGGACCTACGGAGACGCCCATTTCCCGGGCTTTCTTTGTAAAATCCTGCACGATCAGGAAATAGCCGGGATATCCCGTATTCTCGATGGTTTTTAATTCGAAATCAAGACGATCCCTGATTTCATCAGTGAGCTCCTCATAGCGTTGTTTTGCTCCTTCAAAAGTTAAATGGCGTAAATAGGCATTTTCCCCACGTTTCCCTCCATCTTTTTCATCTTCGGGGGACTTGAACTCGTCCGGAATTGAAAAGGCCGGTAGCAAAACATCCCGGTCGAGTTTGAATGGTTCAATTTTTTCGAGTAATCCGGAGATATTCTCAATGGCCTCAGGAATATCACTGAATAAAGTTTTCATTTCATCCTGTGACTTGAAATAATATTCGTCATTGGGGAATCCATAACGGAACCCACGACCCCGGCCAATGGGGGTGGATTTCATTTCACCCTCTTTTACACACAGGAGTACATCATGGGCTTCTGCCTCTTCACGATCAATGTAGTAAACCTCATTGGCCGCAATTATCTTGATGTCATATTTACGTGCCAGGTCAATCAGGACTTCATTCACCCGGTTTTCTTCTTCCAGGTTGTGGCGGATTAATTCGATGTAAAGATCTTCTCCGAATACTTCCAGGTACCATTGCAGGGCTTCCTCTGCCTGGTGCTCCCCGACATTCAGAATGAGGTAGGGGATTTCACTGGCCAATCCTCCGGTAAGTGCAATGACGTCCTGGCTGTATTCCTTGATAAGCGCTTTGTCAATACGGGGATATATCCCGTATAATCCTTCGCTGTAGGCAAGCGAACTCAGTTTGGCCAGGTTATGATATCCTGCTTTGTTCTTTGCCAGCAGGACCTGGTTGTAGCGCTTGTCAGGACTGTCTTTGGTAAACTTCAACTTGGTTCGTTCCTCGGCCACAAAGAACTCACATCCCACAATCGGTTTGATGTCATGGTTCAGCGCTTCCCTGACAAACTTGAAGGCGCCGAACATATTGCCCAGGTCGGTGATGGCAACAGCCGGCATATGTAGTTCTTTGGCACGGGCAATTAGTGTTTTAACATTAGGGACGGCCTGCAGGACGGAATATTGGGTGTGTACGTGAAGGTGGGCAAACGGATGATCTATTTCCCGTGCTTTTTCTTCATCGCCACCAAAACTTATATCGGTTGATGCTTTCTTTTTGGCAAAATTAGCAGCATCCAGGTCGGGGGCTTCATACTGAATGGATTCTTTGTCAACATCCGGAGCAGGAGGAATAACATCGTGGGAGATTAATCCAAAAAAGCTTTTAGCAGTAGCATCTACATCATAGGCTGCATCATGGGCATCATCGAAGGGTTCGCCGAATAACTTTTCATACAATTCAATCAGCTTAGGGGCCTTTAATTTACCACCTATTCCTCCGCGTAGCTGACAAAATTCCTTTGAAACATCGCTGGTATCGATGTTTTTGTGATTCATCAGGGATTCACCAAGACTTTGCTGGTTTATCCTGACAAATTCTGCTCCGACAATATGGTTATCGAAATCGATGTTGTGGCCAACAAGTACCTCGGCCCGTTCGACATCCTTTTGAAATCGCTGCAATGCCTCTTCCAGTGCGATACCTTCTTCAAGCGCCCGCTTGGTAGAAATACCGTGTATTTTCTCGGAGTTGAAAGGAATTGTGAAACCTTCCGGTTTGACAATCAGGTTGTCACTGGACAATAATTTTCCGGTAGCATCATGAAGTTGCCAGGCGATTTGCACCAATCGTGGCCAGTTGTCCAGGTCTGTTATGGGTGCCGAATAATTGTGCGGGAGACCAGTGGTCTCCGTGTCAAAAATTAAATACATAGAATACGTAGTAGTGGTTGGGGACGCTTTCGCTTTCCACTCTCTAATATCGGAAAACTGAGGGAGAGGACAGGAAAGAATTGAGATAATATTTATCCCTGTAGGAAAGCCGATTCACCGGTGCCGGCATCAGGTGTTCCAGGTTAATGTCGACATAATATACTGATATACACGCTATTAATTATCGTTGTTACGGATTCTCGGCTTGGATTATTTATATAATTTTTTATATTGTAAACAGGCAAAGCTCAATGTATTCGGATAACAGGCATCCATAACCACAATCAACCTAAACAATGCGACATGGTTCTGTTATCAAAAAGCGTGTATCAAACCCTTATGATACTCCTCGGACTGGTGCTCATCGGTGCAGTTGTACTTCTGATCACCCTGAATGGATTTACATTTTTGATGGAGTTGTCAGACTCTACAATCATAAGTAATCCTGTTCAGTAACGGTCTTTAATTTTCCTGGTCTCTATTCCACCCATTGAGGGGTCTGGAAAAAACGCGTCTTTTCTGCCGAGAAGATAAAGAATGCCCTTGCGTCTTTTGATGTTGGTGTTTTTTTCTAATTTGCGTCAGCATTTTATTGATATCCATGCATCGAATTCCTTTATCCTTCCTCATCGTATTTTGTTGTATCATGCCATCACAGGGGCAGGATTATATTGAACTAGGCCAGTTAGGGTACCGGTATTCCTTTCGGACGGATGCCCTGGACGGTCAGCAGGAAGGGACTGTGGTGGAGGGATTACGGACCAACCTGATGCTTCCGTTGAAGCTGTCAGATAAAACGTACCTTTTGCCGGGATTGAGGTTTTGGCAGTATAACCAGCAACCTGGCGATAACCTTAAACTGTATATTTTTCAACTGGGATTTCAAACCCAGCTTTCTGACAAGACGTCGTGGCAATTTCTTCCTTTATTCCGCACGGGCAGATTTGAGAATGCCAGTTTTAGCGATGGATTTCAGCTGGGCTTACTCACTATAGTTAATAAAAAGATTAAGGATAACCTGACCCTGGGGTATGGGGTGTACACGAACAATGAGTTGTTTGGCCAGCTCCTCACACCTGTCTTTGCTATTGACTGGCAAATCAACGAGCGATGGCGCCTGTTTGGTAACTTCCCTATGTACAACACCCTTCAGTACAGCATGTCCGAAAAGTGGAATACGGGAATAAATTATTTTGGACTGGTAACAACTTTTAGCGGAGATGAAACGTATGTCGAACGACAAAGTATTGATGTTTCCTGGTTTATTGAATATTATTTGACCAAACAACTGGTTACTCAAATACGTTTTGGCTACCCCATGGGCAGACGTTTTGAAGAATATGCCGCAGATGACAAGGTTGATTTTTACCTGAGTCTCTTCCGTTTTGGCGATGACCGAACCCTTATTTCCACCTTCGATCA
>CAYGOW010000052.1:0-14263 GCA_964351425.1 uncultured Roseivirgaceae bacterium | reverse complement strand
TACAAACAACTCCTTGGACTTATCTGCTAGCCCACATTCAAGAATCGCTCCGCTAAGTACATACTGCAAATCACACAGGGCATCGGCAACTTCTACAAGGTCATTGCCCTGAATTGCTTCCCGGAGTTCATCGAGTTCTTCCGCCAGCAGCGACACCCTTAACGCACACCTGTCCGGATCAGGGATTGTGGGGGAAGGTTGAATGGGATGTTGAAAAGTTCTGTGGAATTCGGCTACATCATTGAGCGCATCAGGTTGTTTCATATACTTCGTGGTTTAATGACAATGTTATCAATTAGAAGAGATTTTGGCAAGGATTTATGCATTCTCCGGTAAGGTTTTACTGACTTGATCTAAATTATGATATCAGGAGAATCAGGAGGCCTCGTGGTTTGCCGATGGAGGATGTATAGCCTGTTCACGGATATTACCAATTGCCGATATCTCATTCGTTTTCCACACGGTAATTTCTATATTTGCAGCCTGAATAATGTCCCTTATGATGAAAAAAGACTTTGTAGCTGAGTTAACCTGGCGTGGAATGATTCATGACGTTACGCCTGGAGTGGAAAAATACATGAATGAAAACATGACACCTGCCTACATTGGCTTTGATCCAACTTCAGACTCTCTTCATATAGGCAGCCTTGTTCAGATTATGACCTTGGTACATCTGCAGCGAGCAGGACACAAGCCGGTGGCTTTGGTGGGCGGAGCGACAGGTATGGTGGGTGATCCATCGGGTAAATCCGCTGAAAGAAATCTTCTTTCGCCTGAAATTCTTCAGGAGAACCTGAAAGGTATTCAGGGACAGCTTGAAAAATTCCTGGATTTTGATTGTGGTGAGAACTCAGCGGAAATAGTGAATAATTACGACTGGTTTAAAAACTTCAATTTCCTGGATTTCATTCGGGATGTAGGAAAACATATAACCGTAAATTACATGATGGCCAAGGAGTCGGTTCAGAAACGCCTGGAAACCGGTATATCATTCACAGAATTCTCGTACCAGTTAATTCAGGGGTATGACTTCCTATGGCTCTATGAGAATAAGGGTTGCAAAGTACAGCTAGGGGGCAGTGATCAGTGGGGAAATATCGTCACGGGTACGGAGCTGATCCGGCGTAAGGTGCAAGGTGAAGCGTTTGCTATTACGACCCCGCTTTTAAAAAAAGCAGATGGAAGTAAGTTTGGCAAGACGGAAGGTGGCAATGTTTGGCTTGATCCGGAAAAAACATCCCCGTATCAGTTCTATCAGTACTGGCTTAATGCGAGTGATGAAGACGCTGAAAATTACATTCGCATATTCACACTCATGGAGAAGGAAGAAATAGATGCCATCATTGCAGAACATAAAGAAGCCCCCCACCTGCGCCTTCTTCAGAAAAGACTGGCCGAGGACGTAACAGTCAGAGCGCATTCAAGAGCAGACTATGATACTGCAGTTAAGGCAAGCGCTATTCTGTTTGGCAAGAGCACAACGGAAGACTTGGCTACCTTAAATGAAAAAACACTGCTGGCTGTATTGGAGGGAATCCCACAAATTCCGATAAGCCCTGAAGCCCTGGCTTCCTGTGAGAACATCGCCGTTCTGCTTTCTGACCTTTCTGAAAATCAAATTTTCAGTTCACGGGGAGAGGCCAAACGCATGATAAAAGGAGGCGGCGTGAGCTTAAACAAAGAGAAAGTGCAGGACCCGGATGCCGCGGTAAGCGTGCAGCTTTTACAGGGCAAATACATTCTGGCCCAGAAAGGAAAGAAAAACTATTACCTGTTTATTGTGGAATAAAAAAAGCCCGGAACACCGGGCTTTGATTTCAGGCAAATTCATTTCTAATCAATAATCCTGATACCGGCAGAAATTTGAAATACCTGATTTTGAGTAGTATTCAAATTGGCATCTGCGATATCATTAAGGCCTTTATTATATCTGAAATCCAGATTCACGTTAAAAGGCAAATCAATCCCGAAGCCCATGGCCAGTGAAACATCTGCATTATCATAATATGACTTCACATTGCTGCTCCCCATCTCCTCAATTGGATTAAAATCAGATTTTGCAGAGGTCAAATAACCAAACTGTGGCCCAAGCTGAAGATTAAATCCACCAAGAATATAAAGCTTTACGATTATCGGAACATTGATATACGTAAAATTAGATTCAAGATCAGCTCCGTCAAACTGGAATGTAGTTCCCTGTTGGGAAAATATAACCTCGGGTTGTATACCAACCTTACCAATTTTCACACCGGTATAAGCTCCGAGGTGATAGCCTGTACGCATCGTTGTGGACATGTCTTTAATAGACAGTTCTGAAAAGTTGACCCCGCCCTTAAGACCCAATTTAAATTGTGCGTATCCGGCATAGCTTCCCAACAGTACCAGGGCAGTCGCAATAATCATCTGTTTTTTCATACCTGTTAATTTTGGTTAGACTGTTCTCTTTTCAAATATCAGACCAAAACAAAAATAATAGGTTTATCTGTTGATTATCAAATGTTTATAAATAAAAAAACGCCCGATAATTCAGGCGTTTTTTTACTATATCAAGAGGGAACGGATTAATTCAGATTGAATTTAGCCCCAAAGAATAGTACAAGCTGGTCATAATCTCCGAGAACATATTTAAGCTCTGCATAGGGAAGTACAGACCCGCCCAAATCAAAGTTGGATCCTATACCAAGGTTGATCCCCAATTCAGTATTTGAGTCCTTTTCGTTGCCATCCCATTTATACGAGTAAGTTGATAGATTTAATCCACCTATGCCATAAAATGCAACAGATCCTTCCTGTGCAAAGTAATAATTGGCATTGGCATTAAATGTCCAGAAATTTTGTTTGTCAAAAGGACCATCATCGACAAGAAAAAATATGAATCCAGGGTTGATTGAAATCTTTTCATTCACGAAGAATTCTCCGTTTATTCCAAATCCCAATTCCTCAATTTCACTACCCCAGCCTAGTCCAACCCCTAACCGGGTCTGTGATTGTGCAGCAAAGGCCAGGATGGTTACTAAAGTCAGTGTCAATACAAAATGCTTCATAGTGTCATCTTTTTTAATTGAAAAAATTATGCGGTTTTACATAAAAAAAGTCGGGACTAAGCCCGACTTCCACTAAAGTAAAGGTTTACTATCGGATGAAAAAATATCCGACATAAATCTGGAAAGTATTTGCCTTCAATGTGCTTTCGTCACCTTCTGCATCATTCAGATCTGACAACCCAAGATTGTAACGCACACCACCTGTAAAGCCGTTAGTTAATTCAACAGCAGCTCCAATGGCAAGTGAAAGATTCAACCCTTTCAATTCATCTTTGATATCTTCTCCATCAACTTCAGCAGAAGATAGGATACCAACCTGAGGACCAGCATGGATGCTGAAAATTTCAGTTGGATTGTAAGCAAAGAGAATTGGAATATTGATAAAGTTTAGATTAAACTTATCACTTTCAATCTCCGCGCCTTCTGCCGAATACACCAATTCAGGCTGAATTCCAAACTGCTCGCTAAATTGATACTTGGCCATAACGCCAACATGAAAGCTGGTAAGAGCATCAGGTGAAATAGAAATGCCTTCTACTTCGATATCAATATTCGAAATGTTCACACCTCCCTTAGCACCGAATTTAATCTGAGCCTGGCTCACAGTCGCTACCAGGAAGAAACCTGCAACAAACAAAAAAATCTTTTTCATTAGAATAATGAGTTAGTTAATATTTAGAAAAATAAATTAATGGTGTAAAGGTATGCATACGCCAAACACAAAAGAATGTAAATTTCAGGCTTTTCCTACATGTGTTTACCTATTGTTATTTACCCCGTATATGCCTATAATAGAGCCGTTTAGGCCTATCCTGACTTTACAAAATAGTATTTGCATCCAGGTAGTCAAGCATTGCATAATAACCGGTTGTAAATATTACATCCGCAGAGGAAAGGTCACTCACGCGGTAAATTCCTAAACCGGGTGGTTCCAGGTAATGATCGCATAATTCTTTGCTGAGTGCCACGTTGCGTCCGATAGCCATCATCAGTGCCCGTTCCATTACCTGACGCGCATTTGTGGCGACAAAGTCTTCTTCCACGGGGTTGGTATGAATTCCAATGACGATATCGCAGGATTCCCGAATCGGTTCAGCGGGGAGGTTATTGAGAATCCCTCCATCGATATACCATTGATCCCCGATCAGCATTGGATCAAATAATACAGGAACACAGGAGGACGCACATATGGGATCAATTAATGAACCCTTATTGAAATATTCTGTCCTGCCGTAGGTCAGATTTGTCGCGCCTACTGTTAATGGAATTTTTAATGAGGAAAAATCATCTTCCTTTATATACTGCCGTAAAAACTTTTTGATCACGTCGACTTTCAGAAGACCCTTAAAACTCAGTGCGGGTTGCAGGAGCCGGAATGCACTGACCTTTTTTATCATCACCAGTATTTCATCAACCGTATAACCGCTTGCATACAGGGCCCCAACAATAGAACCGGCGCTAACGCCGGCAATTTGACTAATCGGTATGTTTCTCTCCTCAAGTGCCTTTAATACACCTAAATGAGCTACACCGCGGATCCCTCCGCCTGATAAAGCCAGCCCGATGGTTGGATTTGATTTCATTCGGTGCTACAGATCACTCAAACGAAATGTCTGATCCAGTCGAACACCTTTTTCCGTGTGCTTTACCGTGCAGCACTCGTTCAACGGGTCATGTTCAAGAAAAAGGACGTATTTATTATCCGCCGCCTTTTTCAGGAAGGCTTCCTTCTCTTTCAGGGTTAACAGGGGTCGGGTATCATATCCCATGACATAAGGAAGGGGTATATGACCCACAGAGGGCAATAAATCTGCTACAAAAACTATTGTATGGCCTTTGTAGGAAATAACTGGCAACATTTGCTTGTCCGTATGCCCGTCGACGGTAATATAATCTACGTTGTCAATAATATTCCCGGTATTTCCTTCCTTAAATTGAAGCTGTCCGCTTTCCTGGATAGGTAAAATATTTTCAGTCAGGAAACTGGCCTTTTCCCGCGCATTGGGAACCGTTGCCCATTGCCAATGACCCTTGTGCGACCAGTAAGTCGCACGGGGAAATTTCAGCTGATACCTGGCGTCACCTGTTTGCATAACACCCCCGCCACAATGATCAAAATGCAGATGCGTATGAAACATATCCGTGATCTCTCCCGGTGTAATATCTGCTTTGCTTAATGAGTCGTCGAGGTTTTCATCTCCGTGCAGGTAATAATGACTAAAGAATTTTTCACTCTGCTTATTCCCGATACCATTATCAATCAGCATCGCTCTATCGCCTTCACTTACAAGGAGACAACGCATGGCCCAGGTGCAGAGGTTATTTTCATCCGCCTCATTGGTCCGCTGCCACAGCGTTTTAGGCACGACTCCAAACATTGCCCCACCGTCAAGCTTAAAATTTCCTGTATGTATGACTTTTAAATCCATAAGGACCTATTCTTCCACGACGCCCATTTTGCAGAACTTATCAATACGTAAACTGATGCGTTCATCAACGTCGAGTTTTTCAAGTGCCTCAGTCTCTTTCTGTATCGTACTTTTCAGTTTCCTGGCCATAGCTTTCATGTCCGTATGTGCACCGCCAAGTGGTTCCTTGATGATAGCGTCCACCATTCCCAAGCCGGTCATGTCTTCCGCGGTTAGTTTCAATGCCTCGGCAGCCTGTTCCTTATAGTCCCAGGATCGCCAAAGGATCGACGAACAGGACTCAGGGGAAATTACCGAATACCAGGTATTCTCCATCATCATTACTTTATCGCCAATGGCAATGCCCAGGGCTCCGCCGGAAGCACCTTCCCCGATGACAATACAGATTACCGGTACTTTCAACATAAACATCTCTTTCAGGTTGCGGGCAATCGCCTCGCCCTGACCGCGCTCTTCCGCTTCAAGGCCCGGAAATGCTCCGGGGGTATCTATCAGGGTCACAATGGGCTTGTTGAATTTCTCAGCCAATTTCATCAGACGCAATGCCTTACGATAGCCTTCCGGATTGGCCATTCCAAAATTGCGGTACTGGCGATCTTTGGTATTTCTTCCTTTTTGCTGTCCGATCAGCATGAATGTTTTACCATCAATTGTTCCGAAACCGCCTACCATGGCTTTATCGTCCCTTACATTCCTGTCGCCGTGCAGTTCAATGAAGTCATCGGCAATTTCATAAATGTAGTCCAGGGCGTAAGGACGGTCCGGATGTCTGGACAACTGGACTCGTTGCCAGCGAGTCAGGTTTTCAAAGATTTCTTTCTTCAGGCCTTTTATTTTTGATTCGAGCGTTTTGATAGCTTCCGTGACATCCACGTCACTATCCCGGGCGATTTCTTTCATTCCTGCCAGTTTCGCCTCAAGCTCTACGATGGGTTTCTCAAAGTCCAATTGCATGGGGTCTAATTGATGATTTGAATGAACAAAAATATAACAATTATAAGGAACGGCCAATTCGGATATTTATTCCGGTCACATTGAAGTCGTTAGAATAAAAAAAGGGCTGATGTTTCAGCATTACGCCTTCCTATCAGCCCTAATCTACAACCAAATAATGCGTTCTTATTCTTCTTTATTCACCCCAAAAGTTGCCCGTCTGTTTAGCTGGTGCTGCGATTCGGTGCACTCCGCACATTCAATCCACAACATCCGTTCCCCGTAAACCTTCATAAGTATCCGGTCAGAAGTTATGCCGCTTGCAATCAGGTAATCCCTCGTTGCATTGGCACGACGATCCGCCAGTTTATCATTGTAGGCATGGGATCCGCGTGCATCCGTGTGAGCAGAAACAATAATCTTCGCTTTCGGGTAACGATCCAGTAACCTGATTAGTCTGCTGAGGTTTGACTTTTCTCCGGATCGTATGTCATATTTATCAAAATCAAAGAATATTGCTGAGATCGTATCATTCAAATGCGTATCGTAGCCGTTCTGATCAAGTATCTTCTCTACTTTATCAAGTAGCGTGTAATCGGGCAATTCTTCAATTTGCCGGACATCCAGGCGCTTTAGCCAGCGTTCATCTTTATCCACATGAATCAGGTCATCCGGGGTTCCGAGGTAGAAGTCGACCCGATCTTCTGATGCGATGGGATATATCTCGATTAATCCCCTGTCGAGGTCTGAGAGACTCGCCAACGGAATGGTTTTGGCAAGATAAAATTCCTCGTTGGTCGTAACGGAAAATGTTGTATCCCCATACCCGCTACGGCTGGCATTGATATCAGAAACAGCATTCATGGGTAATAATAAGTGCGTGTGGTCTTTCCTTGGCGTCACCTCTATCCCATTCCATTCTGTGCTTACACTATCCAACGGCATTTCATCGGTGGTTACATAGAAAATATCCACTGGTATTTTATCCCGTGTGAATGAATAAATATCATCCTGACCGGCACGATTCGACGAGAAATATCCTGTGCGTCCGTCACGTGTAATCAAGCCAAAGTCATCCTTACGTGTATTCAACGGATATCCGGCATTACGAATCAAATATTCCTCCCCGGGCAATGGCTCCGCAATGAAGATATCCAACCCGCCAAGGCCCGGATGTCCATTCGACGCGAATAACAATTGGGTGCCATACACAGCAGGAAACATCTCATCTTCCGATGTATTAACCGAAGGCCCCATATTTACCGGTTCGCCCCAGCTATCTCCTTCCCTCCTGCTATACCATATATCAGTACCTCCTTGTCCGCCTGGCATATCCGAAACAAAATATAGTTTTCGCCCGTCTGCACTCAACGCCGGATGTGACATGGAATAGTTTTCCTTGTTCATCGGCAAGACTCGTACATTCTCCCATTGGCCGCTGGGCGAAACATCGGCCTGCATCAAAACAAGCGTTCGCAAACCGTCCCTGGATTTACCTTGTTCATTCCTTGTGAAAATTACCTGGGAGTCGTTATTATAAAACACCACCGGTCCGTCGTGGTAATTGGTATTGTTGCCAACCGGAACAATGTCAATATCACCGGAAGGACCCCGCTTGAGGGAGGAATAATACAGGTCAAGATAGTATCCACCGTCCCAGTGATATTTTCTATTTGAGGTGTTTCCTTCCTTTCTTGAAGAAGTAAAAACCAGTCCATCCCGAAAATATGCGGGGGCGAATTCGGACCGATCTGAATTTACCTCGGCCAATTTGATCTCATACGCAGCGGAATCCATGTAATAGAGGTCTTCCGCCAGCAAACCTGTTGCCAGCGAGGTAATTGATTGCTGGTCTGCAATCCCCCAGTCTGCCACCAGTTCGCGGACCAATTGATCATTTCCAAGTGTACGCTGGACCTGCAAATAATTCCACCGGGTCTCCTCATTCCAGGAGGTTAACCCGTCACGTGCTTCGTTATAATGCAACTGCGCCTGGTCATAATCCTGAAGCTGATAATAACTATTACCCAACTTTTCATGAACAGGTCCTTTCCTGTCCACCTTTTTCAACGCCTTTTCATAATGCCTGATAGCCTTCACATAGCTATAGTGTCGATAAAGGGAATCACCCAACAAGACCTGTCGATGCTGACCACTTACCTGAATAATCATCATCAGGCATCCTGCCAATACAAATAATGCTCGTTTCATAATTAGAAATATCTTGGGGTGATGTCAATATTCTTGTTTCGTACAAAGCGGTAACTCAACAGGAATTCATGGGATCCGTTATGAAAAGGCCCCAGGTTATTCTGATTCGGGATGTCGTACGAATAACCAATTCTCCATTGCCTGGTAAAATCGATTTCCAGCAGGGCCGCAAAAGATTCATCCCATCGGTACGAAGCGCCGACCCATAACACATCCCGAATGAGCAGGTTGGCGTTTAAATCTACCTGTACGGGGGCACCCTGAACGCCCTTTACCAGGAAATTAGGCTTGAGCTTAAGCGAAGGACTAAGATCAAAAACATGACCGCCGTGCACGAAATAATGGGCACGCTGTCGTCCATTCAGTGACTCGACGGATGTTTCAATTTCATTATTGATCATCTCGGGCATAGACAGGCCGAAATACGATCGTTTGCTGTAAAGGAACAGGCCGGCCCCGACATTCGGCAGCCATCCTCCGTAGGTGTTATTCATAAAGACAGGGTCTGCGGTATAATCCATTTCCGGGTAATAGATCGACAAATCAGCCATGTCGGCCTGGTAATAGGATACACCTGCCCTGATCCCGAAGGATAGCCTTACATTCTCCGACACGGGAATATAGTACGAGTAGAAACCATACATTCCATAATAATTGCTTACCGTGATCTGGTCGTGCAGCAGTTGCGCCCCAAACGAAGCTCTTGAATATTTTACCGGACCATGAATCGAAACCGTTTGGGTGCTGGGTGCCCCATCCAGGGAAGTCCACTGAGATCGCGACAAAACCGACGCGGTCAGCGCATTCTGTGATCCCGCATAGGCCGGATTAATCGCAATTGGATTAAACATGTATTGCGAAAACATGGCTTGCTGCTGCCCATTTGCCTGAAATCCCCAGAGGAGTAATAGTATAAATGCTAATCTTTTCATGTGAATAATTTATCGATGGAGAACAACATACCCCTGGATCGGATCAGAGCCGTCACCCAGTGAAATAATAAAGAAATAAGAACCATCCGCGACTTCTGTACCAAAAGCGCCATTGTCACTGCCTCCGCGCCAGGCACGGGTTTCATTATCATAGCCTTCGACAGTCCGAATAAGACTTCCCCAACGGTTGTAGATTTGAATTTTATTGGCTGGAAAACGATCGATGTTTTTGATGTACCAAAGATCATTCACATCATCCCCATTGGGTGAAAATCCCTGCGAGATCACAAGTTCGTATTCCTCATAAAGCACATTGACTGTAACCAAAACATCCGGACTTTGCGCTCCCTGGTCATCTTCAACCAACAAGCTGAAGGTAGTATAAGGGCTGCCGTGCTCATTGTCGGCGGGTGTAAAGCTGAGCAGGCTGAAGTCCTCATACAAAAGACCTGCAGCTACAGGAAAACCGTTATAGGCCAGTTGTCCGTCAGATGGCAATGAAGTGAGGACAAACCCAGCCTGCGGATCCTCTTCGACATCAGTGTAGGCGAGTTCATTGCTGAAACCATAGACGCTGTTCCACGGCATTGTTATAACAATGTTCTCAGAAGCGGGCGCATCATTCACACCCAGGATATGAATGGTCATGGTATAATCACCGCTTTCTGCCCCCTGATCATCCACCACCCGAAAATCAAATTCTGTCGTTCCATTGATATTTGGGGTTGGAATAAACGTAAGGAGTTCAGGGTCCGCATAAATAAAATCAAGGACAACCGGACTTTCATCGTAGAGCAATTCACCAAGGTCAGGCGTAAGTTCGGTCATGATTTTAAACCCATTAAAGCAATCGCCGTCCACGTCATTATAGATGAAATCAGCACCTGAAAACGTGTAGCTCTCATCTTCGTTAATGGTAATCGTCCGGTCTGCACTGGTTGGCGCATCGTTTATTCCGAAAACGGTTATATTGACCGTTCCACTGGCCGTGTTGCCGGTCAGGTCGGTCACCGAATAAGTAAAACTATCCCAGCCAAAGAAGTCTTGATTGGGGGTATACAGAACATCCCCTGCCTGAACCTCAATCGTCCCGTAATTCGGATTGGTAAGGATGGTGACGGTAGCAGGGTCAATATCGTTTTCCGCATCCGTATCGTTCGCGAGAATATTAATCAGAACAGATGTATCTTCATCCAGCGAGGCGTTATCATTTGATACGACCGGTGCGGTCTGCCCGGAAGCCACGAGTGTGGCAGCTAGTAAGCAAATCGAGATTATCCAGCGTAGTTTTGTTTTCATCATTGGTTTTCAGTCTTCACACGAACCGGTTAATTTTTCTTGGTTAAACTAGTTTTTGGTCGTGTTTAGAGCTGTATACCCGTGATGTATGTTTTGTAACCTTTTTCGTCAAAAAAAAAGTTAAAAATTTAAAAATACGTCAGATAAGGTGTTATATATGCCGATAAACTGCATGTAATGCAAAAATGACACATGTACTGATTGTGGGTGGAATTTTTAAGTTTAAGATAAGCTGAAGTGATTTGTTTTCAACCATTTAGCGTTGAAACAGGATCATGGCGGAGGATGGGGGGACATTAATTCTTCTGCCGGCTTCTATGTTTCGTAAACCATTTTCGTCGATAATCATGCCATCGAGTGCCAGTGTCCATTCTCCCTTACCAGGCACTTGAACGTCAACAGATTCGCGATGGCCATTTGCGATCACCAGAATTTTTTGCCAGGTATCTCCCACCAGTGTCCCGTCAATCCCATACTGTAACAACAGGTTGTCACCGGTATCATAAAACTCAATTGCCTGCCGAATCATTTCGGACGTAGGCATATGGAAGGCAGGATGGTTTTTTCGAATCGCAATTAGGGCCTGGTAATACGCCACATGGAGGTTGTGATCAGACATTCGATTCCAATCAATCCTGTTTATGCTATCCGGAGAATTATAGGAATTCTCCACCCCCATTTTTGTACGCATAAATTCGGAACCGGCATGTAGAAACGGAACACCCTGTGAGGTAAGTACTAATGTCGTTGCCAGACGGTGCATCGCTGCGATTTCATCTTCAGAGGCATCGGGAACAGATATCTCCAGCTTATCATAAAGGGTATGGTTGTCATGGCAGGAGACGTAATTAATGGTTTGCCTGGGTTCATTCGCCCACGGTGAACCACTGTAATTGACCGAATCATAGTTCAACTGTGGGTGCCTTGTGGAGGCCACCACGCCAAACTTTATACTTTCCCTGGTCCCTGGTTTAGCAGAGACAAACCCGCGGTCATGATGATCAAATACACTTCCCTTCAGACCATCCCGCATATCATCGCTAAATGCCGCCACATACGGCATCTGAAATGTATTTCTCTTCAGCGCCTGCTGGTCGGCCGGTAAGGGGCTATCTCCGGCGGTCCACCCTTCCCCATAAATAAAAAGCGTTGGGTCAATGGCTCGTAACTCCTCCGCCAATTGATTCATGGTTTCAATATCATGAATGCCCATCAGGTCAAACCGGAATCCATCCACATGGTATTCATTTACCCAATGCTTGACAGATTCGATCATATATTTCCGCATCATGTCTTTTTCGGATGCCGTTTCATTCCCACAGGCAGAGGCATCGGAGAATGAACCGTCTTCACGGGTACGATAAAAATAACTGGGAACCAATTGGTTAAAATTTGATTCCAGCGTCTGACTTGTATGGTTATAAACGACGTCCATGATCACACGCAAGCCATTCTCATGAAACCCTTTCACCATTTCCTTGAATTCACGGACCCTGACCCTTCCGTCGTAGGGGTCTGTGGAATAACTTCCTTCCGGAACATTGTAATTAACGGGATCATAGCCCCAGTTGTACTGGGCTGAATCCAGCTTGGTTTCATCGATGCTGCGGTGATCGAAGCTGGGCAGCAGGTGTACATGGGTCACGCCAAGATAGGTAAGATGGTCCAGGCCGGTAGCATACCCGTTGGGCGTGCGTGTCCCCTCTTCCACCATTCCCAGGAATTTTCCTTTATGCCGAATGCCTGACGCGCTATCAATACTAAAATCCCTGACGTGGACTTCATACAGCACGATATCGGTCGGATGTTTCAGCGGGGGTCGCTGGTCATTCTCCCATCCCACCGGATCGGTCTCGTCCAGATCCAGAATCATAGAGCGCATGCCATTGACTCCGGTAGAAACCGCATACAAATCAGGCTTTTCTTCGAGCCATTCCCCTTGAAATTTAATTTGATAAGTATAGTATTCCCCCGAATGATCACCAGCAACCTGATAGGTCCAGGTACCGGATTCATCGGCCTTCATGGGCGCGGTTAGAATTTCGTCCTCCAAATGTCCGGATGCATAGAGGTGAATCCTGACAGAATCTGCCTGTGGCGACCACATCCTGAACGAGGTTTCCTCTGGAGAATACGTCATGCCAAGATCACTTCCCTCGTAGATGGGATAGTCTGAATCAACTAACGAGGTATTCTGCTCGGAATCGGGGGACTCACAACACCAGCAAAGCATCGCAAGTACAAAAATCATGGGAATTGATCTGGTCATACGCATTACATGGCTCTATGGTTTTTTGTCCGTTCTTTTAATTCATCAAACCGCGAAATGGACTTTTTGTCCATTTCCCTGGGCTCAAGAAAATTAGTCTGAATGTCCTTTTTGCGCTGTTCTCCACCAAAAATAACATTTATTTCCCCGTTTAAAAGATCTTCAACCGATTCCCTGGCTACCTCATCCGGGTTATCCATCGAACCCACTTTGGCATTGGTCATCATGGGCGTATCGGTGGCTGTGGGATAGATAGTCATCACATGAATCGGGTACGCGTGCAATTCGCGACGCATGGCATCACTGAACTGGCGCACGGCGGCTTTTGTCGCGGCATACACACTGTAAAAAGGGTTTGCTATGTAGCCTAATCCTGAAGATACATTGATGATAGCGCCCTCGTGAGATTTCTGGAGCAGGGGCAAACACTTCTTCGTTAATAACAAGACACCCGTTACATTTATATTTACCTGGTTAATAATATCGTTATCGGTCATATCTTCTAAAAGTCCTGCACTGACCACGCCTGCATTGTTCACCAGGATATCAAGACCGCCCCATGCATTAGCAATCGTATGAACAATATTGTCCAGGTCTTCCACCCGACTGACATCCCCAGGCACCGTAATAATATTGGCGTTTGGAAATTCATTTGCAGCCCTTTGAAGAGGCCCTTCTCTTCGACCCACAATGGCCAGATCGGTAGCCCCACGGTTAATAAATTCTCTGAGCAGTGAATTGCCAATTCCTTCACTCCCTCCTGTAATTAATATCTTTTTGTTTTTTAGGTTCATATATTGTTCTATTTAAACAATTACTTGAAATGTTTCTTAATCGCAAGGCTGGCAGCGTGATACCCGCACATGCCGTGAACGCCCCCGCCCGGCGGTGTGGAAGAAGAACAAATGTACACATCGGGACGGGAGGTTTTGTAAGGTGGCTGTTTACGCGTAGGCCGGGTAAACAGCTGGGTTAAATCCTGGCGTCCGCCATTGATATCACCCCCAACAAGATTTGGGTTCCATTGCTCCATGTGCGAAGTGCGCATGACAGATTTATCCAGGATAGTATCTTTAAAGCCCGGGGCCGCCCGTTCTATTTGTGCTTCAATAGATACGGAAACATCCAGGTCGCTGTTGAGCGGAA